>NZ_CAWUDN010000022.1:0-90453 GCF_963920915.1 Nostoc sp. PCC 9305 | reverse complement strand
GGGATTGCAGGTTGGTGAGTTGGCCAATTTCCGGTGGCAGACTGCTCAGTTGATTACTGCTGAGGTCGAGGGATTGCAGGTTGGTGAGTTGGCCAATTTCCGGCGGCAGACTGCTCAGTTGATTTTTGAAGAGGTCGAGGGATTGTAGGTTGGTGAGTTGGCCAATTTCCGGTGGCAGACTGCTCAGTTGATTTTTGAAGAGGGGGAGCGATCGCAGGTTGGTGATTTGGACTATTTCCCTTGGCAGTATTGTTAAGCCTTTGCCAGAAAGGTCTAATTCTGTCACCTCATCTTTGACAGCTTGTTCAATAATTTGCAGCAGTTCTTCGTTAGTCATTTCGGGTTTTACAGAGGCGATGCCTGACGACGAGTTGCTGCTTGGACGCGCAGCAGGAAATTGAGCTAATTAATAATCTAGCCTGTATGAAGTATTGCATTGAGGCAATGTGCGTTAGCGTAGCTCGTCCTAGATATCGCAGACTCCAGATGACATCATATTTGAGGTTAGAGTATAGTTTTAGACGACATCAATTTTTAAAATGATGTTTATACTTAGAACTCAGTAAATAAAAGCAGGTGCATAATGAAACTACAAGATTTCTTGGGGAAAGATGAGAAATGGTCGTTTGATGCGATCGCAGAAGATGCAGACTTGGCTCGTCAGATTCAGATACTGTTAAACGGCTTAGGTTTGCTAGAACCTCCAGCCGATGGTAAATTTGGCCCTGTTTCTGTAATAGCTCTCAAAAAATTTCAAGAATTAATAAAGACTGAAGAGAGTGGCTTTTTAGGAGCAGTCACAGCTAAGAAACTAATTGAAACCAAAATAGACGATCTTCCTAAACCCCCCTTAAAACTAGGCAATGACATCGCTAGTAAGATTGTGAAATATATGCTAACCAAAGATTATCAGGTATTTACCAATCCCAAAGAATATAACATTGTTTATGTTGAGGGTATGAATGGAGACTGGACTCTCAACAGTGATACACCCAATGAATTTAACGATCGGCGGATTGTCATTGAAGTAGTAAATGGTGTTCCCAAAATCGTAGACCACTGGGAAGCTACTACAGAACCAGGTAAGTATTACACTTATAATCCGATGAATCCCAAAGGAGCAGCTAGGATTCAGTTTGGACAATACAAAGCTTGGGCTGTTGGTACTCACGGCACCGCAGAGCCTCACGAAGCATTAGTGCAAGTTGGAGATATAACTGTTTGTAGAGATTTCAACAAAGATTTTAAACGAACTGGCGACAAACTTGATACAGGTGATAATTTTTATGTGAATCAACACTACGGCTTTGATTTTCCCCGGAATGATATTCGTCTTGCTAGCGCGGGTTGTTTAGTAGGACGTACCCGTGAGGGACATAGAGAGTTTATGGCAATTATTAAACAAGACCGCCGTTATGTCGCTAATCGCAAATATATTTTTTACACAACCGTAATTCCTGGTGATGATTTACTGTAAAGGTTTCCAGGATGAGGTAATGGTTAATTGGTAGCATTTATTGTTGTGATGCAACGTTTAGTAAGGTAGCACAACTGTGCTACCTTACTTTGTCTAACTTTGTTCTTGTGGTTGCCCTATTTGTGCCGTCAATTTCTCTTTATCTTGCCTGCGTTTTTTGGCATAAAGTTGAATAGTGACTGCCATCAAAATAATCATGGCGAAAATTGCCCAAGCCGCTATATCTG
The DNA here is from genome assembly GCF_963920915.1 of Nostoc sp. PCC 9305. NCBI lineage: Bacteria > Bacillati > Cyanobacteriota > Cyanophyceae > Nostocales > Nostocaceae > Nostoc > Nostoc sp. PCC 9305. The sequence continues at coordinate 88,749 of NZ_CAWUDN010000022.1, read as the reverse complement.
TAGGGAGATTATTCTTAAACACAGCCAGCAACACGATCGCTACTAACATAACTGTAGGCGCTTCATTTAAAGCACGTAATTGCTGACCACTCCAGCGACACTCATCTACTGCTAATTTCTTCATCAGCCGAGCGCAGTAATGATGATAGCCAATTAAAATAGCCACAAACAGCAGTTTGATATGCAACCAACCCTCTTTTAAAATATCCGGTTCAGTGCTTACTAAACCGATGGCCATTGCGATCGTCACAAACATTCCTGGGTTAGTGATGATAGAGTAAAGGCGCTTTTCCATAATTTGATACTGATTTTTCAGTATCGTTCGTGCTGGTTCAGGTTCTTCGTTAGCTTCAACGTGATAGATAAAAAGGCGTACTAAGTAAAATAAACCAGCGAACCAAACTACAAATCCGACAATATGAAAAGCTTTAAACCATGAATAAGCCACGAATCATAATCTCCTTTACTTGTAATGGTAATAAAAAGTAGTCAGGAGCCAGAATTCAGAATATTCCACCCGTTAAAGGATGAGTTTTAACCAGAAAAAACATTTTAATTCTGCCACTAAATCGAAGATTGAGTGGACTACAGTGATGATTTTGCATCCTCTACTAATTCATTCTGATTCCTGAATTCTGTTAGCGCAGCGGGGCGTAGCCCATTCTGACTCCTGAATCCTGACATTCATTTTTATAATATCGATTTTTGCCAAAGCTATATTGTCAATGAGCATCTTTACGACGCACAAAGGGTAAAAGGTCTTCCAAAATTGCCTCGTGGTAGTGTTCTTGAGGATAATGTCCGACGTTATTAAGTTTTATTAATTCGGTATTTGGTACGGAATTGGTAAAGGTTTCGGCAATGTCTACAGGTAGCCAAGGGTCAATCATACCCCATTGAATCAGAATTGGTTGTTGCCACTCTTTAAAGCCAGTTTGTATTTCTGTCATTGCAGAATCAAGCTGTAAATTGCGAATACTTGCTAAGAGACTTCGACCCGATGAAGAAGCAGTTAAAAATGGTTTTCGATAAACATCTAAATCCTTATCTCCTATGCGATAACGGCTTCCACCTTCTAATGTCCGATCGACTAACAAAGGATCTTGGGTCATTACTTCACCAGCCAAAGGTAAACCCATTTGTTTAATTTTCCAGGGTAATTTGGCAGCAGTTGAAATTGGTGTATTTAAAATAGCTAAATTAGCAATTTGTTCGGGATGACGCAAAGCATATTGCAGTCCTACAGAACCTAAAAAACCTTGGACTACTAAAGAAAAATGTTCAAGTTCTAGAGCTTTGATAAATCCTTCTAAAGCTGTGATAAAAGCATCGGGAGTGTAAGCAAAATCTCGTTTTTCTGGTTTAGCAGAAAAGCCGTAACCAATCCAATCGGGAGCGATCGCTCTTGTCCCCTGATTCGCCAACGCAGGTATAATATGACGCCAACTGTAACTTTGTGAAACCAAGCCGTGTAGCAACACCACAGGCGCTAAGTCACTTCTGCCGATTGGTAAAGATTCCCGATAAAACCATTCAAGTGAATCTACATTGATTTTATGTTCTGTTATTGACACGTTATTTTCCTATATTGGGCATTTGTCATTTGTCATTTGTTATTGGTCATTGGTCATTTGTCATTAAGCCAAGAGTTAGAAATTCTTCTTCTGCTCCCCTGCTCCCTTCATCCCCCCATTCCCTGAGAAATAATCATCTCACGAATCGCATAAGCTGTAGCGGGTGCTAGTAAAACGCCGTTGCGATAGTGTCCGGTAGCTAGGAGAACGTTACTAAACCCTGGCAACTTACCAATAACTGGGGCTGGGCGTCCTTCAGGGCGGGGACGTAAGCCCGACCAAGTGCGAAGAATACTTGCTGTGGCTAATTCTGGACAAAATGCGATCGCTTGTTCTTTAACAGATTCCAGTAGTTCTTGATTTGGCGGTATTTCATCGCCATTGCTGGGAAATTCCACTGTTGCGCCTACCCAATAATCTCCACCGCCCACAGGAACAATATGGACATCGTTACCGGTTATCGCTGGCTGGAAGTCGAGATTGCCTAATGGATGCCCTACACGCATTTGCAAGGCTTGCCCAAGTACGGGGCGGATATCAATTATCTGATTTAATTTTGCTGTTAGAGGTGTTGAACCTAGTCCCGCAGCAATTACAAACCAATCTGCGGTTATTTTTCCTTCTGTAGTGTCAAGTTGATTGCAAAATTTAAATGTTGAGTTTGGGGCATCCAAAACAGTCACGCCAAATTTGAAAGTTACACCATTTTGCTGGGCAGCCTCAACTAAAGCTAATGTCAGGGCAGTTGGATCGAGTTGACGGTCTTGCGGAGAATAGACAGCGCCAGTAATTTTTTCGTTATTAATTTGAGGACAGATATTCTGGAGTTTAGCGGTGTCCCAAATTTCTAAATTCCAGCCTTGGGAGTGACGAATTTCTACTAGTTTTTCCCATGCTGACATCCCCTCTAGGGAAGAATCAGACAAAAGCATGAGAATTCCTTGGCGATTAAAAGGAATTTTGCGACCAGTTAAACCTTCTAATTCGGGAATCAAAGTTTCATAGCGTTGGATGCTAGTTTGTCGCATCTGCCAAGCTTTACCCTTGATTTTTTGGCTGATTACGCCCATCAAAACGCCAAGTGCAGCGCCCGTGGAAGCTTGTGCTGGTGGTTGGCGATCGCAAACTGTAATTTTCAGCCCTTTTACTAGACTCAATTCGTAAGCGATCGCAGCCCCGACTACACCACAACCGATAATAACTACATTCATAACTTGTGTTTCAAGTGAGGAGTTAGAAGTGAGAAGTTAAAAATTCTTAACTCCTAACTCCTAACTCTTAATTCCTAACTTTCTTCTGTTTTCGGAAGCAGGTCGAGGAATTTGTCAATCTCTGCGAAAGCAGCTTGGGATTGATTCAAGGCAATTAGAGGATTGCCAGCACTAGTAGCTTTATCGAGTTTAACCAGATCGTTAAAAAAATCTCGTGTTATTTGACGTGCTTTGGGTTGGTCTTTGGGTAGAAGGTTAGGAGTGACATAAGTCAGATTCAGCTTTGCTTCCGTTATCGGGCCATGTATAAAGTTACGCACATTGATCCAATCACCTTTTTTAATTAGGGTTGTCAACTCTTCTGAGCGATCGCGCACAGCCTGAATTTCAGGAACATAAGCCTGAATTTTTTCAAGTTGTACTGCTGTGTAAGTCGGAGGTGCCACCGCAACACCAGGGCCACCACAACTAATCAGGAATGTGGCCAATAGTACTAGGAAAAATGAAAAAATCGAGCGTTGACGCACCATATATTGAACTTAATTGCTTTTGGTTTACCGATTCACAGTGTCATTTTAGATCGCTAGCGCAGTCAATCGTTCCTGTCAGCCAAGGATTTTGCAGAAAATCTTGATATTTTCTCTAAAGAGCAGAGTTCCATCTGCTTTTGAGTAATTTTTAAGTATAATTACTTAATAGGTGTTAGGCAGTCCCAACAAGAAGCGATTTTTGGCTTCTGTTAGTAACGAGGATTGTTAGGGAAGTATGATTTAGAGTTGCTAAATCTCAAAGGTCTTGATAAGCTGAAACACCAATAGCATAAGCCTTCTGGCGGTTTTTCTGTCTTCACATCCTTGAAGATGCCGACGCGATATAGGAGTGTTTTTTAGTGAACGCAGCTGAACAGGCAACGAACCTTGAACTCGCCAGCAACATTGCTACGGTAGTTAATTTGTTCAAATTCGAGTTTCCTGATGCCAAATCCGATCTCAAACCCTGGAAGAATGACCCGGAAACTAGGGAGTTAGTCGATCCAGATTCTATAGATATTGGCTTTCACTTTCCTGGTATTAGCAAATCTTGGCGAAGTCGTAGTATTTTAATTCAAATCCGATTTTATCAAGATCCCATCAATAATTCCCGCCGTGCGATCGGCGTGGAGGTAGCTGGATTCGATCATCGCGGTGAAGCGTGGCGACTTTCTACGGTGGAAAACTGGAGTATTGTCGGCGCATCTTCACCTTCAGGTGAAATCGAGGATAAGCTCAAACAAATTTGCCGACAGATTTTAGAAGTTTTTAATAAACCAAGCGATTGAAGGAGGCAGGGAGCAGGAGGAAACCTCTCCCATGTTCGCGCAGTGTCTTGTAGAGAGCATCTTGCAATTTTTAATTTTTAAGTAGAGTTAGCAACAGAGCAAAATATCTCCGACATTGTGACTAACTTTTTATCCCCAAAGTCGGGAGATTTACTCTACATTTTTTGGGCAGGACATGGTTTGATTACCTCAGAACGAGAGCGTCGGTTGCTTTGTGCTGATACAAATAAACAGAATTGGCAGAATTTATATTTAAATTCTTTATTAGTTTTGCTGGGTTCCGATAAATTTCAGATTCGTAATCATATTTGTATTATTGATGCCTGTGCCAATTATGTTTTAGAGTCGAAGGGAAGACCAACTAATGTACTTCTATTTCTCCTAGAAGCGATCGCGTAGAAGCGATCGCGGTAACTAAGTACTGTAACAATCATGTAGCATCTTATGACCGTATGGTATGCTCCTTTGTAAATAATTACTGTTAGCATTAGCCATGAACCCTGAAACAGTTGAGCGCAGCTTTCTCACACCTCTAACTTTTATTCAACGTAATGCTAAAGTCTATAGTCAGAAAGTTTCTATTATATATAATCAAAAACGCTTCACTTACAGGGAATTTGCAGACCGGATAAATTGTCTAGCCTCAGCACTGCATAATGCTGGACTTGAAAAAGGCGATCGCATCGCTTTTTTTTGTTTCAATACTCCACCCATGCTGGAAGCCCATTTTGCTGTGCCTTTAACAGGTGGAATTCTAGTATCTATTAATACTCGTTTGGCTCCCCAAGAAGTTGCTTATATCTTAAATGATTGCGGTGCTAAATTTCTTTTTCTTGATACTGAGTTAGCAAATATAATTCGACCTATTCAAAATAGTCTAAAAACTGTTAAGTATATAATCAATATCAGCGATACTAAAGGATTTGAACCGATAAATGGAGAGGATTATGAAGCATTTCTCCAAACAGGTAATTCTACTCCTTTGTCTTGGGTAATTACGGATGAAATGGATACGATTTCTATTAATTACACTAGTGGGACTTCTGGCAAACCCAAAGGTGTAATGTATTCTCATCGCGGTGCATATATTAACTCTTTAGGAGAAATAATTGAAACAACACTAACACCTAACTCAGTTTATTTATGGACTTTGCCTATGTTTCACTGCAATGGTTGGTGTTTTACTTGGGCGGTAACTGCTATCGGTGGTACTCATATTTGTTTGCGTAAGTTTAACCCCGGCAATATCTGGAAGTTAATTCAACAAGAAGAAGTAACTCATTTAAATGCTGCACCTGTAATTTTAATTTCTCTCCTCAATCATCCAGATTGTCCACAATTATTAGCAAAACCTCTAACTATCACTACAGCAGGCGCACCACCATCACCAATATTGATTGAAAAACTTACTAACATTGGTGCAAAAATTATTCACGTTTATGGTTTAACAGAAGTTTATGGCCCCTATAGTGTTTGTGAATATCAATCAGATTGGAATAATTTAAATATTGAAAAGCAAGCAAAACTTATGGCACGCCAAGGCGTACCTTATATCGGTGCAGATGGTTTGCGAGTTGTAGATCAAAATATGAATGATGTCCCGGCGGACGGTGAAACAATGGGGGAAGTGGTGATGCGGGGAAATATGGTGATGACAGGCTATTATAATGACCCAGAAGCAACCGAAAGGGTATTTAGAGGAGGATGGTTTCATAGCGGTGATTTAGCAGTAATGCACCCTGACGGTTATATTGAGGTGCGCGATCGCATGAAAGATATCATCATTACAAATGGGGAAAATGTCTCTAGTATTGAAGTTGAACAATGTCTTTACCGCCATGAAGCCGTGTTAGAGTGTGCAGTGATTGCTGTACCTCATGCCAAGCGTGGTGAAGTGCCAAAAGCTTTTGTTACCCTCAAAGAAAACGCGCAAGTCACAGAACAAAAATTAATCCAATTCTGCCGCAATCAAATTGCTGCTTTTAAATGCCCTACGACAATTGAATTTACTACTCTGCCAAAAACTAGCACTGGTAAAATTCAAAAGTATCTGTTACGAGAAAAAGAATGGATAGGTTATGAAAAGAGGATTTATGGCAGTTAGTTGCGATTTCAGTTTCAATCACTGATACACTAAAAAAGTACCATGACAGTATAAGAAATAGTTATTCCACGTTTTTACCTACATAAAGGTAGTAGACGACTTAAACCCGATCGAGAGAGATGTTCAGTTTGTGGCTACGCAATTTTATCTGAGAGTAAAACCGAATTAATATTAGTCTCACGCAGGGATCGCCGTTGGTAGATGTTTTTTCAGCTTACCTGTAAACAACACCAATTAGACAGCTAGGGTCTGCAAAAGCGATTTTATAAAGAATTTTTAAGAAATTAACATTTTTCAGAAAACGAAAGACCTAATGCTGAAGTAATCCCCAAAAGTTCAGAATCATAGATTGTGTAGTTTACACACACCCTAGTGTCTGAAAACCTTACATGGCAAAGTCTTTGATGTACTTCATCCATGTCGAAACCTAATTATTAGTTTTTCAATTTTTTGGAGGAGAGAAAAATGAAGAAGTTCACCTGTTTGATGATTGTCGGAACTGTATTGTCGATTAGTGCGCCGGCCTTTGCTGAAAGTCGTGCGGTTAATATTAGTATTGGCAGTATTGGTGGTCCCTTAGATAATGCCGCTTTGCGAACAATTCGCCAGGTTATCGGGTTTGCAGTCGGCACTAGCACCGTCGATAAATTCATTGTATATAGTCCCAGGGTCGGATCTATTCCCATCGAAGGAGGTTTATCTGCTTGTGCTGAAGCTGGCTTCGGCACAAGCAATACAAAATTTAATGCTTTTATCCAGGAGTTGCGTTCAATTAATCCTAAAGCAGGGACTTTCTACAATCTAGAACTTACCGCAAGCTGCAAACAGAAATAAGACGTTTGCACTCAAGTATGGTAGATGGGCTTCGTAACTCAGCCCATCCATCGAGTTAGACTCTACGCGATAAACGCAAAACTGCATATTTTTAAATTGGATATGTAACATCAATGTTGATTTTAAGCAGCGTCAAGAAGCGACTAGATTAGTTGTATCAGCCTTTAAACTCAATAGTGCAGATACTTTCAGCATGAAACAAAAAAGAATGTAAAATTGCAGCGCATTTTTGGGAGTAGAGAAAAAATATGTTTAATGTGAGCATTGCAAAAGGTAGCTGCCTGTGCGGAGTAGTAAACGTTTCTACAACCCGTATGAGTAATCAGATAGAAGCATGTCATTGTAGTATGTGTCGCAACTGGGGTGGAGGACCTTTGTTAGTAGTTGAGTGTGAAAGTGATGTTAGCTTCTCTGGTGAAGAATATATCGGAGTTTATCAATCTTCAGAATGGGCAGAGCGTGGATTCTGTAAGAAGTGTGGTAGCCATCTATTTTACAAATTGAAACAAAGTAACCAGTATTTCATACCCGTTGGACTATTCGATAGCTGTGAAGGTCTTGTTTTCGATCGTCAGATATTCATAGATGAAAAGCCCAAATATTACTGTTTTGCCAATGAAACCAAGAACCTAACAGGGGCAGAGGTATTTGCACAGTTTGCACCTCTATCAGAGCGGTAAAGATTGGCTGATTTACTATCAACTAGCAATCGCATTGTGCCAGTTGCGTAAGTCATGAAAAAGATTGTGTAAAAGCTAAAAAACTGTCGCTGGGAGTAGATTGATATATTGGAACCTTTATGAAAGTCAGGTTAAAATCGCTAGCAAAGTGTAAATCTGAAGTGAAACTATGAAAACTGCTGAAAAACTAGCTGCCGGTTGGCTACTGACACTCGGATTCATGTTTGTAACTCTATCAGCAACAGCGGCCTTAGAAAAATTTGCTACACGTAAAGCCATCATAATACCCACGGGTGAGTATGAGTTTAATGCACCGAATGCTACTTATGAAGATAATAATGCTGCTGCTGGTGGTCTAATTTTTGGTGTCCCTACCCTAACACTGGGCACGTGGTTAGCATTGGGATTGTACCGTCAAAGTCGGCAGGAGAAAAAGGCAATTAATCAACAAGTTAGCGATCGCCTGCAATCGATTTTTTATGAGATGCTACAAGAAAATAATGGGCGCGTAACTGTTTTAGGCTTTGCCATCCAGTCACAACTACCCGCAGCCCACGCCAGACAATATTTAGATGAAAAAGCTAAAGAATTCAATGCAAACTTTAAGGTGAACGAAGAAGGGGCTGTATCATATCATTTTGATGTTTAATTGTCATTAGTCCTTTGTCATTTGTTATTTACTAATGACCAATGACTAATGACGATCTTCAACTTACGGCTAGGTCTAATGACGCAGATTTTTTTGAGCGTAGCTGCCATTTTAGGCGGTTTGTCGGTTGCTGCTGGTGCTTTTGCTTCCCATGCCTTGCGGGAAAAAATTAGTGAGCGATCGCTAGAAATCTTTGAAACTGGCGCTCGTTACCAAATGTATCATGCTCTTGCACTTTTTCTAGTAGCCATACTAATTAGTCGTACCGAGTCCCCTCAACCCACACTTGTAGCCAGTGGATGGCTGTTTATCATTGGCATTGCTATTTTCTCAGGTAGCTTATACGCCCTTAGCTTAACCGGTATTAAATCCTTGGGAGCGATCGCACCACTAGGCGGCACAGCCTTTCTTGCAGGTTGGGGTGCTTTAGCTTTTGCTGCTTGGAATTTGAAGTTGTAAAAAAGTTAGGAGTTAAGAGTTAAAACTCTTAACTCCATTTTTTAGAAGCTCATTTACCTCATTTTTACAACATATTTTATACAAGTATGCCTAGTAGCTTAAACATTGTAATGCCCAACTTATAAGCTGTAAACGATAAACTCAACTCCTTCCTTTTTAAGTAGGGAAAGTGACTCTTTTTTATGTACAAAAACTAAGAAATTAACAAAGATATTTTATAAAAAATAACATTTACCGATTCATAAATCAGAATTTGAATAATGGGTGGAGTTTGCAATCATTTTACCTATTCAAACACAAATAAAATAGTATTGTTATTTAGAGATAACACATCATTTAAAATTCCTAAATTTAGTTTTTTTTTAAATATAACAATGAGGAGTTAAAAGCTTATAATTCATAGCTATTTGCTCTCAGGCGTATTAACAAATTATCCAAATCTGCATTAGCTGAAGGTGTTTCAGGTAATGGGCTAGATTGATATGCCTCCTGTAACTTATTACGCAGGCGTTCATATTCTCTTTGATGAAAAGCTACATTAATATCTGACAAAATAGACTTTTCTGTGCCTGCTAATTTTTGGGCGACCAAATCAGAAATATATGGTAAATTAAAAATCTCATTTAGCTTAATTAAATTAGACTCAACTACTCCTGTTTGCATCAGATAAATCCCAGTTAGTATAACTCGGTAAACATAAAGTAATGGCTTAATTCGATGCGTATTTTCTTTCTCAAAAAGTTTCCATTGCGTTGCGGCAAAACCAATATAATGGTAGCTATGGTGACGGGTAATACAATTTTTAGCAATAATTTTTAATTCCTCATGTTCCGGTGAGGTTATTAATATTAAAGGAGAATACAATTGTTCTAATACATAACCATTCTTTTTAAGTAGCATCAAAAAGAATTTTTTTACATCATGAGTTACTAAATCAATCTCTAAAGATTCGCGAACTTCTGAAACTTCAATAGTTTCATTTCTAGTCTGTAATCCCACTACTTCTTGAACTGGTAAAATATGCACACCACGCAAGTCATAATCAGAATCGGTTGAGGGAAAGCCATATAAGTGAGAACCACTGATGATAGCGAATAAAAACGGGTAAGGCTGTTGCCCAATAATTGTGTTAATAGAAGTTGGAATATTCATAATGTGCCGTTTACTTGCTAACCTCGGTTCACCTATTTCTTTAGAACATCTTCTGTATAAACCAGAACACTCACTCATCGTCCAGAGTTATCAGCCCCGTGAAATGATTTCTGGAGTGGTAAATGCAGATGGCTTTGGTGTGGGTTGGTATCATAATCAAAAAGATACTAATCCTTTTATCTACAAAAATACTCTACCTATTTGGAATGATATAAATCTACTAATAGCTTCTCGTTTTGCTACCACTTCACCGCCTCCATCTCTTTACTGGATACGAGACGATCCGACTTTCCCACAATCCGTAATTATTGCGTCTGAACCTCTATTTCTAGGTAATTGGATTGCTTGCCCAGAAAATAGCATAATTAGTGTGGGAGCAGACTGTGAGATCCAAATTGAGCAAATCTAGTGTGAAAGAGGCTATTTCTCCAGCCTTCGATAAATGTTGCTCGAAAAATTTTGCACTATTCCAGGATATGACGAAGCCACATTCTGACTCGATCTGCTATTTGCTGGTACTTGGGGCATATTGCCTATATCGAATCTTTATCCCCACGAGAACATAGTACTTAGGCACTTACTTGCTACTATTTTAATGGGAAAATGCTGAAAAATAGCTTTAAAGCTTGAGCTATATTGCTCAAGCATGATTTTATTAACTATGGCTATGTGTTTCACTGATTGGGGTAAAGGTCTACTATCCAAGTAACCTATTACGCCAAGTAAACGGAGGTTTCATGTCGATATCTAAAACTGTTAACAGCAAGGTTACTTCTCAAAGCAGCGTTAAAAAACGCTTGCAGATAGAGCGTTTGATAGAAGCAACTCAAATAGTTGCACCTAGTGCTGGGAGTGATGTAGTGAAGGGATTAACTCAAACACCTAAATCTCTACCCCCTTGTTACTTTTATGATGACCGTGGTTCCGATCTGTTTGAGCAAATCTGTGATTTACCAGAATATTATCTTACACGTACAGAAACAACGATTTTACAACAGTATGCTGGTGAAATTGCCAAGATCGCTGGCGTTTGTGAATTGGTAGAACTTGGCAGTGGTAGTTCTAGTAAAACCCGCATTTTACTAGATGCCTACCAGCAACTAGGCTATCCTCTGCACTACCTACCAATTGATGTATGTGCAGGTATGTTGGAAAGTAGTGCCAAGCAGTTATTAGAAGATTATCCCTTACTCCAAGTTTATGCACTAGCGGGAACCTATGAATTAGCCCTTGTAAAACTCCTACCGACGCAATTACCCAGTCGGATGATTTGTTTTATTGGTAGCAGCTTAGGTAATCTTACTCCTGATGAGTGTGATGTGTTCTTCTCTCAAATTACCAATGCTCTACAAGTAGGTGAGTATTTTTTATTGGGGATAGATTTACGAAAGCCAAAACAGATTTTGGAACCAGCTTATAACGACAGCCAGGGAGTAACAGCTGCATTTAACCTCAATATGCTGGAACATTTAAATCAGCGCTTTGAGGGGAATTTTGACACCACCCAGTTTGAACACCAAGCATTTTACAATGAAAGCGAGCATCAAATAGAAATGCATTTACGCAGCTTGCGATCGCAAACTGTAGAATTACGCGCTCTTAATCTTAAGCTTAATTTTGCACTAGATGAGACTATCCTCACCGAAATTTCCCGCAAATTTGACCTTAATATCATTAAACAGCAACTAGCCGCACAAGGTTTATTACCTCTTCATGTGTGGACAGATCCAAATCAATGGTTTGGCTTACTGCTGTGTCAGCTGCAAGCATAAAGTAAATCAGAGTAAGCCTCATATATATAGCGGTTCTCAGTTGAGTCCAATATATACCTAACAAAAACAGCCCTTATCTACAAGCGTTAGGGAGTAACACTCAAAACCTCTCTTCTAAAAGGAGAGAGGTCAAAGTATATTAGACTTCTTGCACAAATGCAAAATTTACCTACCCAGATGATATTCGTCCCACCCCAACAAGAGAGAACAATTAGAATCCCTCTTGCTGGGGTAGTATTTTCACTAGATTATGTAGATTGTACATAACGTATGAATGCAAAATCCGATCGACCCAAGCAAACAAACTAAATGTTTAGCTGCTAATTATTGCTGCATCGAAGGTGTGGGAAAAATTCTGCTGGATATAGGAACCCGTGGACGAGGTTTATTTGCTGTTATATTCGCATTAGTAGCAGAAGAATTATTAACTGCTTCAGAAAGGAGAGGTGGTTTGCTATTAGTAGAATTGGCAAAATCAGTTAATTTTCTAGCCGAAGGTGAACTTGAAGGTATGGAAGTAACATTCTCAGGATTTTGACTGTTGGTTTTTACCGGAGTTTGAGCTTGACATGGAGTAATGAGCAAAGTTGAACTTGTTCCTAATACCAGTATGAGCAAATGAGAAATATATTGTTGCATGGAGATTGGTAAAATGGATTGATAAATATTCAAAGCTTAAAGAAGTTGTGTTTGTTCTCAGTTAGAAATAAAACTGCAATTTTCCAATAGAAATCATGACGCTGTTGCCCAAGAAAACTTGAACACAGCGATTTCTAAATGAATAGACTATTAATGCTTAGTACATTAATTCGCTAACAACAATCTAACCTCCCTCAATCAAGGGGAAGCTAAACTCTCTTTTGTAAAAGAAAGAGAGCGGTTATTTTAAGACTACTAAATCTGCCTGAAAGAGAGTTAGAAATAGATACACCTGGAATAATTGACGTTTTTTTTAATCAACTAAGCCAGCACAACTATTAATATTCTAGTGATATTTAACTTGTTAATAAAAGAGGAATGTTACTGAACTTTTTGACAAAACTGATTTATATAAAATCAACTCTAACTCGCATATTTAACTAATTAAAGCAAAAAGTACATGAACTTTTAATAAAGCCTAAGTTTGATAAAATAGTTTTCGTTAATAAATGCGTGTATATTTCAGCAATGTACACTAAGTTTGACTATATTAAATAAATATTGAGAATATAAACCAATACGCTTGGGTTACAGGCTAAAAACTAAAACTGGCGTAGGTTGGGTTGAGGAACGAAGCCCAACATTATCAACGCTTTGTTGGGTTTCGCTGTTGCTCAACCGAACCTACTATTCTTCTTAACCCAAGCGTATTAGAATATAAACCCACGATGATTTAGGTTTGCTCGATATGAGTTTAGCTGTAGACATCCTTAAACTACAAACAATTCCTATTAGATAAGACAGATAACAATTAATTAAAATAAGATTTTTTGATTTATGTAAATCGATTACTCAACTAGAAGAGTTAGCTGAGGCGCTGTTAGATTTCAACAGTCAAAGCGATTTAGTAAATTACTTAGGAAATATCTTTTTAACTCAACCTAATCTGGAAGATTAAGCGACACCTACGCAAGAGGAAAGGGGGCAGGAATTAGGGGGACATTCCTGCATCTTTCTCCCCTTCTCCTTGCTCCCACTATCTCTTCTCTGGTCTTGAATTATCAAAAGCGTTACAGCTTCGTCCCACACTCAGCACAGAAGTTGTGGGTAGGAGCATTTTTAGCATTGCAATGGCTACAATACACTGGCTCGGATGCCGCTTTCGGCGCTTGCTTCTGCAAACCGACCATTTGAGCGTTGCTCTTACCAGGGGCTACCATTGGATAGCAGTTTTCGTCTCTGGTGACGTGGACATTTAAGATTACTGGGCCATTGTGTGCTAGCATTTCGGCGATCGCATCTTTTAATTGACTGCGATCGCTGATTACCATGCCTTTAATGCCATAAGCTTGTCCCAATAACTCTACATCTGGCATCCCTACTTCCATATCGGAGCATGAGTAACGCTCACCATAGAAGGCTTGCTGCCACTGGCGCACCATCCCTTGCCAGCCGTTGTTGATAATTATTGTCTTGACATTTATTCCATACTGTGAAATTGTTCCTAGTTCCTGCAAACACATTTGGAAACTAGCATCACCGCTAATACAGATAACTTCTTCATCAGGAAACGCCACTTTCGCGCCCATTGCCGCAGGTAAGCCAAAACCCATCGTTCCCAAACCAGCACTAGAAATCCAGCGCCTTGGGCCGTTCTTCAGGAATTGTGCTGCCCACATTTGATGTTGTCCGACATCTGTGGTGTAGAAAGCGTGGGGTGCTTGGCTATTGACTTCTACAATTACTTCTTGGGGTGAAATGCTGTCGGTATGCTGCGGCACGATGAGAGGATACTCTTCGCGCCAACGGTTAACCAAATTCAGCCACTCTTGGTTTTGATTTGGTGTAGCCTTAATACCTGTTTCTTTGCAGCGACGCAACAAGTCTACTAACACATTCCGCACATCGCCGACGATGGGCACTTCGGGAATGCGGTTTTTGCCGACTTCTGCCGGGTCGATGTCGATGTGAATTACTTTGGCGCGGGAAGCGAATTCGTCTAACTTGCCTGTAACGCGATCGTCAAATCTCGCGCCGACGCAAATCAGCAAGTCACAATCACTAACCGCAAAGTTAGCGTAAGCTGTACCGTGCATCCCCAACATTCCCAAAGCTAGGGGATGATGTTCGTCAAATGCACCGATCCCCATTAAGGTTGTGGTGACAGGGATATCGAATAATTCCGCTAGTTGTTTGATTTCTTCATGGGCACCTGCTGCGATCGCGCCACCACCCACATACAATAGCGGACGGCGACTTTCAGTAATCAACTGGATTGCGGCATTAATCTGCCGGGGATTTCCCTTTACAGTGGGACGATAACCGCGTAGCTTTACTGAACCTGGTTTTACAGGTACATAGTCAAATTCTTCTAAAGCTACATCTTTGGGGACATCAATCAAAACTGGCCCTGGACGCCCAGTGCTAGCGATGTGGAAGGCTTCGGCGACAATTCGCGCCATATCTTTGGGATCGCGCACTACATAGGAGTGCTTCACGATTGGTAGAGTAATCCCGTAAATATCAGTTTCCTGAAACGCATCTGTACCAATAGACGGACGTGCTACCTGTCCTGTAACCACAATCATCGGGATTGAATCCATGTAGGCGGTGGCGATGCCTGTCACCAAGTTAGTTGCTCCTGGGCCAGAAGTACCAAAGCATACTCCTACTTTGCCTGTAGCACGGGCATAACCATCAGCGGCGTGGGCTGCGCCTTGCTCGTGTCTCACGAGAATGTGCTTCATAGCACCAGTTGCTTCCACCTTATACAGGTCGTCGTAAATTGGTAGAATTGCCCCACCAGGATAACCAAAAATATAATCAACGCCGTGGCGATGAAGGCTGTCAAGCAGAGCAAAACCGCCAGATGCACGTTTGGGCACGACTGGCGGACTAGAAGCACGAGACTGTTTGTGATTCTCAGTTTGTGGGAGACTAATTGGGGAAAGCGATCGCACGGTCAAACCTCAGACTATAGCTAAAGTTAATGCTGAATTCTGTAGTTAAGATTTCATTTTAATGGAAAAGTTCAATTAAATTCTGAGAATTTTATATATTTAGATATAAAGCTAGATTATTAGCCTACATTAATTAAATTACGTCTTGCAAGACATTGCGGGTATTTTTCCAAGCCCAAACACCAACAAGCACGACAACAATACTCATTCCTACCAGTACAAATCGCAAGCCCAAAGCATCAGTTAATGGCCCAGTAATCGCCAGAGGTAATGCCAAAGCGATGTTGACAGCATGATTTTGAAAGCCAAATACTTTACCGTGCATGGTAGGTGGTGTTTGCTGTTGAATTAAAGTTTGCATAGGGACACCAATTAAGGCAGCACCTACACCCAAAAATGCACAGAGTCCTAGCGCCAACAATAAGTTGTGCGTGAAAGTGAACACTCCTAAAACTAGTGCCATCATCAAAAATCCAATTAAAGGTAGAGGCTTGTGATGCAATTTATCACCCCAGTGACCTAAAATTGCCGCACCAAAGACCATACCTACCCCTGCTGCTGCCAAGAAAAAGCCAAACTGTTTTTCTTTAAGACCAAACTCCTCAGCTAATCGAATCGTCAGCACTGTTAAGGCTGCAAACACACAATATAAGGTTGTCAGTTGCAGCATAGCATTCAAGATCAAAGGGTTTTTCTTGAGATAGCGTAGGCTCTCAGTGAATTCAGCCCAAGGGTGATTTGATGTCTGATGTTCCCGCTGGGGTTTGTGTTCTTTAAACTTAATTGGCTGCATGATCGCAGCCGATAATATGTATAATCCACCAACTACAAGCTCTTGACCGTATTCTTCTCCCATCCAGCTTTTCGCCAAACTCAAAATTGGCTCTCCGATTGCAAAGCCAACAATTAATGCTCCCATCATCGTGCTGCTAAACAGCGCATTGGCTGCCAACAAATTCTCTCGCTTCACCAACAAGGGAATCGCTGCTTGTTCAGCTGGTGCAAAAAACTGCGTCACCGTGGAAATGGCAAAAGTCAGGATTAACAAAATCAGAAATTGTCGTGGCAATAAGGGAAGACATAGGGTCAATATGCCCCGCACAATATCTGAGCCGACCATAATCAGCTTTTTTGGCAAACGGTCAACAAAGATACCACCAGCAGAGCCGAACAAAATTGCTGGTATTGTAAACGACAGCATTAAGGTTGAGTACATCGAGTTTTGTGCCAACCCAGGAAGCGGTGAGTAGTTCTCCAGCAGGGCAATCATCAAAACAAAGAAGACCTTATCTGCTAATTGAGACACCAATTGCCCAATCCATAGGAGCATAAAACCACGGTTTTTTAGCAGTGCGCCAAAGCCGTTATTAACAGCAGCTGGTTCAGTTGGAAACATTTAGATACTTTTTTTGGGTAGATGGGGCATGGGGCATGGGGTATAGGGTATAGGGGATAGGGGATAGGGTATAGTTTTTCTTCACTGTCCCCTGTCACCTGTAACCTTTTCCCTTCATCACTCCTCACTCCTAACTCCTGTGTACTTACTCCATTGTCCGGATTAATTTGCTTCATAGCGTTTTAACAGCATAAGCAAAAATTCAGCTGCTGTCAGACGACCTTTGGGTGGAATAATCTCAATGGATGAATCTACCCAACAGCCTTGTACAGTTTGGGGAGATTTCCAAATGGACAAATGATCCACTGCTGGCTCTGCATAAAAGTTATTTTGCCCACAACCTAGCAAACATGAACTCCAATGAGTGAAATAATCATGACTCATCCGATGAATAGGGAAATTCCCCTGTAGTGGTACTCCCCATCCATCTATAGCAATAAACGCTTTGACACGACCACCCAAGAGTTGCCACAAATGTGCTGCCCCTATTGCCCCAACGACGCCAGCACTAAAGCTAATGAATATAATTGGTGATTTTAAAGAGTCGGTCAAGCGATCGCGCAAAAACTGCAAAATGTGCGATGCTGATAAAGCCAAGACATCTTTACCCGGATAAATTAGTATATTTGCGTAATTGGGTGCGATCGCGTAGCTCACCGCAGGTATCGCGCCATGAGAAACTAAATCTAACAATCCGACTCTAAAGCTTTCAGTTAACTCTGGCTCATGAATTCCAGGGCAAATAATTATATTCATCTTTAACATTACCGAAAACGCAGCTTTTGGGCATCTTAACCGCTTTCGCTATTCCCGCAACATAGCAGATGGCGCATTGGTTCAATTTTGCATACCCAATGCCCCACGTAAGTTTTATATATCACGACTTACGCAAAATACCTCTCAAATTCTTATTTCTCCGTATTCTCTGTGTCTCTGGGGTTCGATTTTCCGTTATCTGTGCGTAAGTTTTGTATGTCTTTTGATGTATTATCTTGATTTTCCCACCTATCCTATCCCCCTGGATGGGATAATAAGTTACAAGTAGGGAAAATGTGCAAACTATTCCCTAACTTTATATTTCTCTGCACTCTGGTTATATTGAGGAAGTAATTGTGGTTGCCACGCCGGAAAAAGTACAACACACCCACGAGCATCTATCAGGTAAAGACCGTGTAGCCGTACTGCTTATGGGCTACGGCGAAGTCGAAAGCTACGAAGATTTCGCCAACTATAACGAACAGGCTTTAAATCTACTGACAGCAAAGTTCGCACCAGTGCCAACCTGGATTTATCCACCTCTGGCAAAGCTTTTGGCGCTATTTGACCGCCATGAGTGGGGACACACACACCACGATTTTATCTCCCCACACAACGCCATCTTTGAACAGCAGCGGGCTGGCATTGAAAAGAATTTACAAGAAAAATGGGGCGATAAGGTTCAAGTTTTCAAAGCTTTCAACTTCTGCGCCCCTTTTCTACCCAATCAAGTCTTGGCAGAAATCAAAAACCAAGGCTTTGAGAAACTACTAATTTACCCACTGCTGGTTGTTGATTCTATCTTTACTAGTGGGATTGCGATCGAGCAAGTTAACAATGCTCTCGTTGAGTTGGCTGATGGTGAGGAACACTGGGTTAAAGCACAGCGTTACATTCCTTCTTTCTTCAACGAACCAGCTTATATCGATTTGATGGCTCATCTGGTTGAAGAGAAAATTGCCGAGTTAGCCGGAGCTTATCTCCCTTCTCAAATCGGTATTGTGTTAATGAATCACGGCTGTCCCCACAAAGCTAAAGGCTTTACTTCTGGGATTGCCGAAAGTGAAGCAATGTACGATTTAGTTCGGGATAAGTTGATTAACCGCTATCCGTTAATCTCGGTGGGTTGGCTGAATCATGACACACCCCTAATTGATTGGACGCAGCCAAATGCCGAGCAAGCTGCAAATAACCTGATTCAATTGGGTGCGAAAATAGTGATCTTTATGCCAATTGGCTTTGCCACAGAAAACCACGAAACTCTATTGGATGTACACCATATCATCCATGCTTTAGAGAAACAGCATCCTGGCACGAACTACGTGCAAATGGCTTGCGTCAACGATCGTCCAGAATTCTTGGCAATGGTGGCGCAATGGGCTGATGCTCATATAGTAGAGTTGTTGTCGGAGCAACCTTTGGCAGTGAATCCCCAATTAGCTGGGGATCACCATCATCACCACCATCATCATTAAGTTTTGAGTTTACGAGGGTGGGCAAAGCTAGACCCACCCTACAATTAATTTACGCCCCGCAGCTTGCGAGTGTTATCAACTAAACTCTGAGCAAATTGATCGAATCTTTGAGAGAGCTTCTCATCTACTAGTTTCCCTTCAGGACTGAATGCACCCCAAGCTTGTCCGATCGCAATTTGTTCAGGGATAGACCAACAATGCACCCATCTGGTAATTAACCGTAGTTCGTTTAGAGCGTTGCTATTAGACTGACCACCTAAAACACTAATAAATCCTGCTACTTTATCAGATAGTTGGTCAAAGCTCATTAAGTCCAGAGCATTTTTCAGGACACCACTAACACCGCCATGATACTCAGGTGTCGCTAAAATTAACCCATCGGACTGACTAACTGTTTCTTGCAACCGCTGAACATCTGGATACTCTGGATACTCCTTTGCGCCAGTGCAAAACGGTAGCTGCAACTGCCGTAAATCAAGAATTTCTACCTCTGCACCTATAGCTTCAACCCTTTGCGCTGCGACTTGTAAAGCAAGCTGGGTATAAGAGTTGGGTCTTAAACTACCACCAATGCCAATAATTTTCACCATAATTAACCCATAAACTATTAACTAGCTACTATCGATTTCTTAAAAAGCGGAATCGTTATGACTATGTTTATCTTAGCGATTTGTGCCGGAATGTGTCAAATTAATATCTACTGGAGATTGAGGACTGGAGAAGCAGGGGAGCAGGGGAGCAGGGGAGCAGAGGAGAGAGAAGTTGCAGTAAGTTTTTCCCCTCCGCCCCTCCGCCTTTTGTGCCCAATCCTCAGTCTTAACAACTGCATACTAGATAACGATCGCTCAACTTTATGTAATAGCCTGAAGAAACTTGGGAATGCTTTTGTGAGGAAGTTAGACTAGATAAGAAAAGTGTAATTTCCAGTTATTACAATTTTTGATAGAAGAATAGGCATAAAACCAGCGCTTAACTTGTGCCAGCAGACAAAGGGTAATTATTATGACAAATTCGGGAAAAAAAGCATTGATAAAAAGGCAGTCCTCAAAGCGCGTTGCTTGGGTTGGTGCGATTGCTGCTAGTTTGATTATGTTGCCAGGAATTTTCGGAAGTACTCCTGTCATGGCACAAAAGGCAGAAACCGCCTCACTAAATTATGGCGACTTGATCAAGAAAGTGAAGGCGGGAGAAGTCGAGAAAGTAGAGTTAGACGAAACTGAACAGCTAGCAAAGGTTTATCTCAAGGGGCAAAAAGATAATACACCACCGCAACAGGTGAGACTTTTGGCACAAAACACTGAGTTAATCAACATTCTCAAAGATAAGAATGTTGATTTTGGCGAAGTTTCCTCTGCGAACAGTCGAGCTGCTGTTGGGCTGTTGATCAATTTGATGTGGATTTTGCCACTGGGGGCTTTAATGCTATTGTTCCTCCGGCGCTCTACTAATGCTTCTAGCCAAGCGATGAATTTCGGCAAATCCAAAGCTCGCTTCCAAATGGAGGCAAAAACTGGAGTGAAATTTGAAGATGTCGCCGGGGTTGAAGAAGCTAAAGAAGAACTCGAAGAAGTTGTGACTTTCCTGAAACAGCCGGAAAGATTTACCGCTGTAGGCGCACGGATTCCCAAAGGAGTGCTGTTAATTGGCCCCCCTGGTACTGGTAAAACTTTACTAGCAAAAGCGATCGCAGGTGAAGCCGGTGTACCATTCTTCAGTATTTCCGGTTCAGAATTTGTAGAAATGTTCGTTGGCGTGGGTGCATCTCGCGTGCGCGACCTCTTCAAGAAAGCCAAAGATAATGCCCCTTGTCTAATATTTATCGATGAAATTGACGCAGTAGGTAGACAACGGGGTGCTGGTATCGGTGGTGGTAACGACGAGCGCGAACAAACCCTCAACCAACTGCTCACCGAAATGGATGGGTTTGAAGGTAACACAGGCATCATTATTATTGCTGCCACTAACCGCCCAGATGTTTTAGATACAGCCTTACTCAGACCGGGACGCTTTGACAGACAAGTGATGGTCGATCCACCCGATCTTAAAGGACGACTAGAAATTTTGAAAGTCCACGCGCGGAATAAGAAAATCGATCCTAGCGTATCATTAGAAGCGATCGCTCGCCGCACTCCTGGTTTTACTGGTGCAGACTTAGCTAACTTACTCAACGAAGCCGCCATTCTCACCGCTAGAAGACGGAAAGAAGCCGTCACCCTTTTAGAAATTGATGCTGCTGTAGACCGAGTTGTTGCAGGTATGGAAGGTACCGCCTTAGTAGACAGCAAGAGCAAGCGCTTGATTGCCTATCATGAAGTTGGACACGCTTTAGTAGGCACATTGCTCAAAGACCACGATCCTGTGCAGAAAGTTACATTGATTCCACGGGGACAAGCACTGGGATTAACTTGGTTTACTCCCAACGAAGAACAGGGGTTAATTTCGCGTTCTCAACTCAAATCCCGGATTACTGCTACTTTAGGTGGTCGCGCCGCCGAGGAAATCGTTTTTGGTAAGCCAGAAGTGACCACAGGTGCAAGCAATGATTTGCAACACGTTACAGGGATGGCGCGGCAGATGGTGACACGCTTCGGGATGTCAGAATTAGGCCCGTTGTCCTTAGAAAATCAGAGTGGAGAGGTATTTTTAGGACGTGACTGGATGAATAAATCAGACTATTCTGAAGAAATTGCTGCCAAAATTGATTCACAAGTGCGCGAAATTGTTAGCAATTCCTACATTAAGGCCAAAGAACTGTTGCAAGAAAACCGCGTAGTTTTGGAGCGTTTAGTAGATTTGCTAGCAGAACAGGAAACAATTGAAGGTGATGCATTCCGCAAAATTGTTGGGGATCATGTTCAGGTAGCCGATGAACAATTGGCTGTACCTCATTAAATATAAGAAAAAATTTAGAGGGGTAGCACTGCTACCTTTCTACAAGGCTTCTGGATAGCGCATCTTTAATTTCACTAGATATCTATTAAAGAATAGGCAAAAGCTAATAGTCTATCAACTTTAGACTAATGAAAATCCAAAGGTTAAGATTCCCAACTTATGAAAAAAGTTGGGAATTTTGTTGTGAAAAAAAATTACAATACTACCTCAGCCTTCCCAGAAAGTAGCACACATAAAGTCTTGTCACTGTAAAGCTTAGGCTATTGTATTATATATACCCAAACAATGTACTACAAGTAAACATAAACATCATGAAATATAGATTTTGGGCAAGTTATCTGCTTGCTGCTTTAGCATTTCTGCCCTTCGAGCCTGTAAGCATTACTCAGGTTTTGGCAACAGAGTCAGTTTACCAACTGGCACAAGCAAAATCTGCTTACACCCAATATATGCAGCTTGGTTATAACGAAACCAAACGAAGAAACTATAGAAAAGCTTTATTGAATTTTCAGCAAGCAGAGCGGCTACGTCCTGGAGATAGATATGCTACTTCTGCAATTAGAAATGTTACAAGTTACATTCAACGCGGTAGAAATCGGATCGCCTTTGTCCCAGGTAGACCTGGTAGGGTAAGGTCAGCAGGAACACGAGGAAGTTGCTTTCAAACTGGACAATATCTTATTCCCTTGACACCAACAGATAAAGAAGCTCAACGAACCACATCAGAACGTCCCACATTCTTTTTCTACGTTCCTCAAACCTCGACAACAGTGCAAGCACTAGAATTTGTTTTGCGGGATGGTGATAGCATTGACCCATTATATAAGGGAACTTTCAAACCTGTTGGGCAAAATGGTATTGTTAGTGTAAATTTACCTGCCGAGCAGCCATCTCTACAAATCGGCAAAGAATATAATTGGACTTTTTCGATGATTTGTGATATTAATAACCGCGATAAAGATTCGTATGTAGAAGGTACAATTGTGCGATCGCAAGATGAAAACCTATCTCTTCAGTTAAACCAACCAAATACAGACTTAGATCGTGCAGTTTTATTCGCCACAGCCGGATTTTGGGAAGATGCTCTGAGAACTTTAGCTAATTTACGTCGCCAGCGTCCTAACGATCCTGAAGTTCAAAAATATTGGGAAGATTTGTTAAATTCAGTAGACATTAAAGAAGTTGTAAGTAAACCTTTATTGCCCTGTTGTACTGCTCAGAAATAAATTAATAATTACTTAAAAACCTGGTTTTGATAAAGAAGCCGGGTTTTTTACCCTTCAATGTAAGATTAAGCGATGTCTACGACGGGCTACGCCTACGCAAATACTTATGGGACGGACGGTATCAATTCTCGCTAATTACTGCTGTAAGTCAAGCTGGTAGAGAGAACAGGAAGTGCGATCGCCTGATTTTCTACGGACACCAACACTCTTCAAACGCTGGCGTATCCAAAATAATAATATTGTACATAGTTTCCTAATTTGGTATTTATGTGTCATTCCGCAAAACCCTAAATGGCTGATTATTGCTTTCCCATTTACGAATGTCCAAGTAGAGTTGTGTCTGGTGAAAGAAAATTTCTTCATAAGCAAGCCGCAAACTACGCTCAAGACTGTTCGGTTCAACATCAGCAGCTTTGTTAGAGCCAAGTGCTTTGCGTAAACCAAGCGACAGAATTTCCACCAAATGATGACCACAGCAAATTTGCCAAGGATCGTGGTTATTGCTTTTCTGACTCTTTAGCCGTTCTTGCAGATTTTTCTCGTTCAAAGAGAAAGCTTGGGATTTCTTCTTAATCTCCTGAATCAGCTTGAGTTCATCAATTTGCAGAGTTTGCTCATGAATGAACTTGCTAAATGTAATACCCTCAAAGGTTAGGTTTAATCCGTCACATTTAGAGATCCAAAGCAAATAACCTACCGACATCCCATTTTTAAGTAATACTGATTTTATGTCTCGATTAAACTGAGCAATTTTCTCTTCAGAACCAAACTCAGCGATTACTTTGTTAAATGCTGGTGAGTTAATCAGCATAGTTTCAAGGTCATGGCTATCGGTACGAAGCAGATTAGGACTGGTGTATAACAAAGCTTCAAGGCGCTCAAAATCTGCATCAACAATCGCTAAAACTCCGTGAAAATTTGATTGTTCCAAAATTTTTAAAATTTCAATAGCACGCTGTTTTCCTGATGTTTCGACTAACTCACAAACTAATTGGTCAACAAACCGCTTATAAAAAGTTTTGTCAGAACTCCCTTCCACTAATAAAAAAGTTCCATTATATGTG
The DNA here is from genome assembly GCF_963920915.1 of Nostoc sp. PCC 9305. Lineage (NCBI taxonomy): Bacteria > Bacillati > Cyanobacteriota > Cyanophyceae > Nostocales > Nostocaceae > Nostoc > Nostoc sp. PCC 9305. The sequence goes on along the minus strand of NZ_CAWUDN010000022.1, from coordinate 64,588 downwards.
CTTCGTCGTAATCGAATTTGGTTAGCAACACGGTCAACTGTAAGAAAATCTCTCACTTGTGTGGCCCTTTCAGCTCAACCGTCAAATCCCAACGGTCTTGAATTATATCTGGCGAATGAGTAGCCATTAGTATATTTAAATCTGCAAGCTGGGTAATGTCTTGTAAGTCTTTTAAAAACTGAACTTGCCAACCTACATGAAGAGATAATTCCGGCTCATCAATTAAAACTAGAGAGTTAGGTTTAACTTTAAATAGTAGTTCATAGAGAAGAACTAACTCATGTTGCTCTCCAGATGATAAATCTGTTGGCAAAAGAGTTTTTGAATTAGATAATGAGGAACCATAACTTGTTGTGACAACGAATCCCTTTTCTTTACTAAAGTTGATCTCTTTGTAAGAATAGGCAAACTTATTATTAATAATTTTCCTTAATAAATCAATTTTAGTTGCTATTTCAGCAAAAACACTCAGCTTCTTTCCCACATCTTCAACATATACCGATAAAGCATTTTTAGTACTTTCATCTATATCTTGAGGCTGAATTTGAAATTCTGCATCTTCATCTTTATCCAAAAGACCTACTTCTATGAGACGAGAGCGAGTCGCTTCAAGTTCGTATAGTTGATGACGAAGTTGTTCATCTGTTAAATCTGTGGATGGCTGTTGCTTAACTACTCTAACTGGAAAAGTTCTGTCAAGAGATTGAGATGTTGTACCGTATTCCTTAAATTTATCTTGCATCAGTTTAGCAAGTTCATCAGAATAGGCAGATACAGTTGACAACATTGAAGGTGTTTCAACAGACCGTCTGGAAGAACGGTTAGGAACAACATTAAGCAACCGTTGTGATTCAATGAGGCGAATATGAATATTGTCTTTCAATTTTTCTAGCCAATCAGGTTCTTCTTTTAACTTCAATTTTGAAGAAGAGAAACTATCATAAACCTCTACAGAGTCTTCTAAAGAAAGAGTTTTTTCAGTAGAATAACCCCTAAATATTAGAGGATATATTTGTTCTCTTATACTATCATCTGAACCATAACTAATAAAAACTTCTCTATCAGGTTGCTTTAAAGCAAAATAAGCTGGTTTTGAATCATGATTATAAAAGTTGAAACCAATATTATTCGTTTCTGAGTCTTCTGCATTATCAGAATTTTTGATTATTTCAACACTAGTAGTATCATCAAATTCAACTCTAAAATTTCTAAACGGGATAGCTCTCAATTCTGCGTATCGAGAGTTAAAAAAACTATTCAAAATTCTTAATATGGCTGTTTTACCAAAACCATTTGGGCCATGAATAATGGTGATTCGTTCATCCATGTTCAATGGAATCACATGGTCAAAGATTCCAAATAAGCCACTGACGGAAATTTGCTTAATTCGCATAGTCATCTAGTCCTATAGCCATTGGCTTCATGGCTTTAATTCTAACTTCTATCTTTCTCTGGAAAGCACAGGAAACACAGAGTAACATTCTTTTGTGTCCTCTTTCTTAGAAAGTTCTGGTTGTCAGTTGGCTTTTAGGCGTTACCGAATGGTACTCGGCACACCCTGCGGCATCTTGCTAGAGATTTTCCCCTGTATAACTAAGTTGTTGAGGCTAAAATCATAATAGTTGAGCCAGTTACAACAGCGATCGCACAATCAGGCATCATTTACCTCTAAACTGAGTTCAGCAATCTCCCAAGCTTTTTGGTACAGTATTCTAGAAAATCCATATCACGAGAATAGGCGATCGCAATTTGCAATTGCCAGTGTATTACTCAGAATCAAGAATGCAGTTGCTATGATCAAACGCCTGCTTGTGGTAGAATCTCCGGGAAAAGTCAAAAAACTCAGTCAAATTCTGGGTTCGGATTGGAAAGTTCTCGCTAGTTGTGGTCACATCCGAGAACTCAGCAATGAAGGGGACGATTCCTTGGGCTTTGTCATGGATGGCAATAATGTCAGATGCAACTATATCCCGCGTGACCAACGAGCGAAAGAAACAATCCAGAAACTCAAGTCTGCGGTAAGGCAGGTTGATGAAGTTGTTTTAGCAACTGACCCAGACCGGGAAGGTGAGACAATCGCTTGGCATCTCAAAGAAACGCTGGGTTTAAGGGAACCGAAACGAGTAATTTATACTGAGATTACAGCATCGGCGGTGCAGAGTGCGATCGCTAATCCCAGAAAGCTAGACCAAAACTTAATTGGTGCTGGGCTGTGCCGAGATTGCCTAGATAAGTTGGTAGGTTATAAAGGTAGTCCGTTAGTTTGGGCATTGAATAACGGCGCTAAGAGTGTTGGCAGAGTCCAAAGCGCGACGTTGCACCTAATTTGTCAGCGAGAAAACGAAATTCTGGCTTTTGTCCCCCAAGATTACTGGAGTGTCTGGGTAGATTATGCTGAAGGATTCCGTGCTTTTTACAAAGGGACGGTTGATTCTGCAAAAGATACAGCAGACCAAGAAAATGAAACTAACGATGACGCAAAGGTAGGTAATAGTCCAGAAACACCGGAGTCTAAGCGCGTTCTTTCCGAAGCAGAGGCAACACGTTTAGTTGAAGAAGCACAGCGACATCCTCATCAGGTAATTCATTTTGAAGGAAAAATCGTTAACCGCCAGCCACCTCCACCATTTACAACTTCCAGCCTTCAGCAAGCAGCCGGTTCAAAGCTGAGGTTTGCTCCCGACAAAACCATGATTGTGGCCCAAAAGCTTTATGAGGCAGGGCTGATTACATATATGCGAACAGACTCAGTAATGCTGAGTCCAGAATTTTGTGCCAGCGCTCGCAAATGGTTAGAGCAAAATGATCCGCCAAATGTACCGTCGCAAGTCGCCAAGCATCGCAGTAGCAAATCGGCTCAAGAAGCACATGAAGCGATTCGTCCAACTGATGTGTTTCGTCCCTCAGTTCAGTTGCGTTTAGAACTTCCTGATGATGAGTTTAATTTGTATGTGATGATTTGGAAACGATCAATTGCTTCTCAATGTAAAGCTGCCCAATTGCGTAAAACTTTGGTGATTACTCAATCTGGTTCCCTACTGTGGTCAGCAAGAGGGCAAGTAATTGAATTTTACGGTTATGCTCGGTACTGGAACAATCTCAGCAAGGATAGTGTTTTACCTTCATTACAACAGGGACAAGCATTGAAGCTAGAGAATGCTGGCCATGAAAAGAAGCAAACGCAGCCACCACCGCGTTATAGCGAACCCAAATTGGTACAACTGATGGAACGTAAAGGAATTGGTCGCCCAAGTACTTATGCTCCTACTGTTGCTACCTTAAAAAAACGAAATTATGTCGAGTTGAAAAAAGACCATCTGCAACCGACAGCGTTAGGGTTAGAAGTTGATGCGTTTTTGCTCAAAGCACTGCCGGATTTACTAGAGGCGGAATTCACAGCGAAAATGGAAGATGCCCTTGATGCCATTTCCGAAGGAAAGAATTCTTGGCAGCATTATTTAACTAGTTGGAATCAGAATTATTTTGTACCAGCGCTCTCCAAAGCTAAAACTGTAATTCCAAGTTCTTCAATAGTAAAAGCTAATGTGATAACTGAGCGCAAATATGAAACTTCCAGGACGCGATGCCCTGAATGCAAAAATTTCCTCGCCAAAATTCCGAGCAGTAAGGTCAAAAAGAAATATTTCCTCAAATGCACAAAAGGCTGTGAAAATGTCGTGCTATTTTGGAGCGACTTTAACAAAACTTGGCAGCCACCACAAACTAAAGCAGTCCAAGCTGAGAATCAACAAAAGCCTCCCGTCAAGATGACAGCATATCCCTGCCCGGTATGTAAAAAACCTCTAGAAGAGTACAGTTATATCAAAGAGGGACAGAGTAAGAAAATGTTGCGATGTTCTGATTCACAATCCCGTAAGGATACTAAACATAAAGATGTGGCTTATTTCAGTACGCCAAAAGGGTGGTGGAGTCCTAAGTTTGGGGAGTTAGGAGTTAAAAGTTAGGAGTTTTGAATTAATAACTCCTCACTTATCACTCCTAACTCCTAACTTGATTTAGTTTACCCGCAAGTTCTGCGATGTTCGCCTGCTCGTAGTGTTCAAAAGGTTGGTGAATCCAGGGGTTGTCAGGTAGATAATCAACATAATAATTGGGTGCTATAACTGAACAAGCTTTATACCAAAGAACGGCAGTGCGAATTTCCTCAATGGGAAAATCAATATTTTGCTTGAGCCAAGGTATAGTCTGTTGGAGTGTGATCCCAGAATCTACTAAGTCATCCACTAGGAGAATTCGCGAACCTAACTTTTCGGCAGTCATTGTCAAGTGACGAGAGAAAACTAAATTACTTCTTTCTTGCTTGCCACTGCCACTGTAAGATGAGGTTGCTAAAATTGCCAGTGGTTGCTGGTATATACGGGAGAGAATATCTCCAACTCGTAGTCCTCCTCTGGCAAGACAGATAATCTGGTTAAATTCCCAACCGCACTCATAAATCTGAATAGCCAGTTGTTCAATTTTTTGGTGATAATCTGACCAAGAAACATAAAGGTCTGGCATAAGTCTAACGGGAGTGGTAGATGGCTAGTATTGAAGGCGATGTCTACGACGGGCTATTGGGCGTCGCAGATTTTTTATTTTAGTATGAGTGCAAAGTTTTATGAATGATTCTGCTGCTGATGGCGGTGCTAAACGAGATATTCTCAGTGAAAAACTCGACTTAAAAACAAAGCTGGCTTACGGTGCAGGAGATTTAGGGCCAGCAATCACCGCAAATATCTCCGTCTTTTTTCTACTGGTTTTCTTCACGAATGTTGCTGGTATTCCTGCGGGTTTAGCGGGCAGTATTTTGATGATTGGCAAAATCTGGGATGGCATAAACGATCCGTTTGTCGGGTTCTTGACTGATAAAACGAAATCTCGTCGTTGGGGGCGTCGTCTTCCTTGGATGTTTTATGGAGCAATCCCCTTTGGAATTTTCTTTTTCTTGCAGTGGATTGTACCGCAATTTAGTGCAAATCAGAGTGATAATATTTGGCCATTATTTTGGTATTACGTAGTTATTGGGGTGATATCTCAGGCGTTTTACACGGTTGTGAATTTGCCTTATACAGCAATGACTCCAGAACTGACTCAAGATTACGACGAACGCACCAGCCTTAACAGCTATCGCTTTACATTTTCTATTGGTGGCAGCATTTTATCGTTGATTTTAACGCAAATTGTTTTTTCGCTGATCGCCGATCGCAAACAACAATATCTGGTTTTAGCAGCAGTTTCTACTGTAATTTCGATTTTAGGATTATATTGGTGCGTTTTTGGAGTCCGCGATCGCATCTTAGCTTTTGAGGCTAAACGCAGCCAAACCGAGGAACCTGCATCTCTCCCTTTCTTTGAACAGCTAAAAATTGTCTTTAGTAACCGACCTTTTTTATTTGTTATTGGTATATATCTTTGTTCTTGGCTAGGTGTGCAGGTAACAGCCAGCATTATTCCTTATTTTGTAGTCAATTGTATGGGACTCAAAGAATCAGATGTGCCCACAGTGATGATTGCAGTCCAAGGAACTGCTCTGTTAATGCTATTTGTCTGGGGAGCGTTGAGTAAAAAAATCGGCAAAAAAGTTGTTTATTTTCTGGGAATGAGTTTGTGGATTATAGCAGCAGCCGGACTATTTTTCTTACAGCCTGGTCAAATAGTTTTGATGTATGTAATGGCTGTGATGGCAGGTATTGGTGTATCCACAGCTTATCTAATTCCCTGGTCAATGATTCCAGATGTAATTGAATTAGATGAACTGCAAACCGGACAACGCAGAGAAGGCATTTTTTATGGCTTCATGGTTTTGCTGCAAAAATTTGGTTTAGCTTTGGGACTATTTTTGGTAGGAAATGCTTTGCAAGTAGCCGGTTTCAAAGAATCTGTAGCCGGAAGTCCGCTACCCATCCAACCGGAATCAGCACTGTTTGCTATTCGCGTTGCCGTTGGCCCCATACCGACAGTTTGTTTGATTTTTGGCTTAGTTTTAACGTATTTTTACCCAATTACCCGCGAGATGCACGCTGAAATTATGCTGAAACTCAAAGAAAGGCAAGAGATGAGGGGGAGTTAAGGGGGCAGGGGAGCAGGGGAAGCAGGGGAAGCAAGAAAAGTGATTTGTATCAATAATTTCGTGAAATGGTATTAAAGGTTACTGGGTTTGAGAAAATTCCATACCTTTACCCTTTACCCTTTACCCTTTACCCTTTACCCTTTACCCCACAATGCCAAAAAGTCTATAGATCAAAAATAAATAAAGGCACAACGGCTTAAAAAGAATTTCTTTCCAAAAGGGGTAGGCTAAAAAATAAATTATTAGTACACTAATGTTTAGTTTAACTAATATTGCGCTTATCTAATTAGAATCAATCGCAACCAACCATTTTGCGGAAGATGCGATGTCTAAAGACAAGCTAGTATGTGTCTGTGCTTCCCCTTTCCCCCAGATTGTTGATATGCGCTGTTTAGCTCCTGTTCAGACGATAAAGCCTTCGTCTTTGGCTGCTGAAACTGTTCCTCGTTTTCAGAGCATTATTCAAAGAGGGCGGTTTTCGCTACTTATATTAACTCTAGCCTACTTGTGTAGTGCCTGTAATGCTTCCGAAGCCCAATCAAGTGGCAAAGAAGCAGGAAAAAAACGAGCTGTGCCAGTGGTGATTGCTACTGCGACTCAAAAAACGATTCCAATACAGCTATCGGCGACGGGAACGGTGGAAGCATATTCTACGGTATCTGTCAAGTCTCAAGTGGGTGGTCAACTTACTGGTATCTATTTTCAGCAAGGACAGAACGTTAAAAAAGGAGACTTGTTATTTAAAATTGATTCTCGTCCTTTACAAGCTGCGCTGATGCAAGCTAATGCCGCCAAAGCGAAAGATTTAGCCCAGGTGAAACAGGCACAGGCAAATGTCCTCAAAGCGATCGCTCAAGTGAACCAGGCAAAAGCGAATGTAGTCAAGGATAAAGCCCAGGCAACAAATGCAGATGCACAAGCGCAACGTTATAGTAGTTTGCTCAAGCAAGGGGCAATCAGTAAAGAACAGGCCGAACAGTATCAAACCAGTGCTGATGCTCAACAGGCGACGGTGAACGCAGATCGAGGCGGTGTGGCAAATGCTCAAGCAGCAGTGGCAGCAGCCCAAGCAGATGTCCAAAATGCTCAGGCAGTAGTAGCATCAGATGAAGCTGCGATCGACAATGCCAAAGTTCAGCTTTCTTATAGTTCTATTTACTCGCCAATTGCCGGACGCACAGGTAGCTTAAAGCTAAATCAAGGCAACTTGGTACAGGCGAATGCCACCGATCCGCTAATTACAATCAGCCAAATTCGCCCGATTTACGTCAACTTTTCGATTCCCCAGCGATTGCTGCCAGATATCAAAAAATACAGTGCGAATAACGGCAAGTTAGAAGTCGATGCTTTACCTCCTAAAGATGCAGGGCATCCAGTACGGGGCGAACTAACTTTTGTTGATAGTGGAGTCAATACCCAAACAGGCACAATTCAACTTAAGGGTACTTTTGCCAATGCTGATGAACGCCTGTTTCCGGGGCAGTTTGTCAATGTAGTACTCAAACTAAGCGAAGAACCAAATGCCATTACTGTTCCTTCTCAGGCAGTACAAAGTGGACAAAAGGGGCAGTTTGTGTATGTAGTTAAACCTGACAAAACAGCAGAAATGCGTTTAATTACCGTCGGCGACACCGTTGGGAATGAAACGGTAATTAAGCAAGGCTTGAAACCTGGCGAGCAAGTAGTTACTGATGGACAATTCAACCTCGTGCCTGGTGCCACAGTCCAAGTGAAACCGGAAGTGGGGAGCAGAGGGGCGGGGGGGCAGGGGGAGAAAGGTAAACTCCTAACTCCTCACTCCTAACTCCTCACTCCTAACTCTTTACTCAGCACTCATCCAAGGGAACGCGATGAACATTTCCGAGCTATTTATCCGGCGTCCAATCATGACGACTCTAGTTATGGTTGGCATTTTGATATTTGGGCTGATCGCTTACCAACAGCTACCCGTTAGCGACTTACCCAATGTAGATTATCCAACACTCCAGGTAACAGCTAATCTGCCCGGAGCTAGTCCTGAAACGATGGCTGCCTCAGTCGCAACTCCCTTAGAGCAGCAGTTTTCTAGCATCGCGGGATTGAGTTCGATGAACTCTACCAGTTCTTTGGGTACTACACAACTGACGCTGCAATTTGACCTAAATCGGGATATCGACGGCGCAGCCCAGGATGTACAGTCTGCTATTTCTAAGGGAGCGAAGCAGTTACCGACTAATATGCCTAATCCGCCATCTTACCGAAAGGTAAATCCGGCGGATCAGCCAGTTCTTTATATATCACTCAATTCGTCCATTCTGCCTCTATCAACTGTAGACAAATACGCTGAGACATTGCTGGCACAACGCCTGTCAATGGTAGATGGGGTGGCGCAAGTGCAGGTTTTTGGTTCTCAAAAGTATGCAGTACGAATTCAGCTTGACCCCGAATCGCTTAGTGCTAAAGGGATAGGAATTGATGAAGTAGCTGATGCGATCGCTAACGGAAATGTCAATCTACCTACTGGGACACTTTACGGTAAGCAGCAGAATTCTACCATCCAAGCAAACGGTCAACTCAACGATGCCGCCAGCTATCGCTCCCTAAATGTGGCTTATCAAAACGGCGCACCAGTGCAGTTAGGTGAACTAGGTCAAGTTCTGGACAGTGTGGAAAATGATAAGATTGCGAGTTGGTATTTTCCTGTCAAGAAGGAAAGTCGGGGAGCAGGGGAGCAGGGGAGCAGGGGAGCAGGGGAGAAGTCGCAATCTAAAGTTCAAAATTCTGGCGTGCGGGCGATCGTTTTGGCAATTCAGCGCCAACCGGGAACTAATACTGTTCAAGTCGTGGATGCAATCAAGAAACTGTTACCCACCTTTCGGACACAGATTCCGGCGGCTGTGAATATGGATATTCTCTACGATCGCTCTCAGTCAATTCGCGAGTCGGTGGATGATGTACAATTCACCCTGTTGCTCACCATTGCTCTGGTGGTGCTGGTAATCTTTCTGTTTCTCCGCAATATCTCTGCAACAGTCATTCCCAGTTTGGCAGTGCCGCTTTCGATAGTAGCGACTTTTGGAGTCATGGTGTTGCTGGGCTTCTCCCTCGATAACCTATCACTGATGGCATTAACCCTTTCAGTAGGTTTCGTGGTTGATGATGCTGTAGTCATGCTGGAGAATATTGTCCGCCACATGGAAATGGGTGAAAGCCGCATGGAAGCAGCCCTAAATGGTTCTAAGGAAATTGGTTTCACAATTTTATCTATGACCATTTCTTTAGTAGCAGTATTTATCCCGATACTGTTCATGGAAGGTATTCTGGGGCGATTATTCCGCGAGTTTGCTGTTACTATTAGCGTTGCAATCTTGGTATCTGGCGTAATTTCCCTCAGCTTAACGCCAATGCTGTGTTCCAGATTCTTGAGTCCACCTCATCATGAGGAAGAGAGTGAGGGAGTAGGGGAGCAGGGGAGCAGGGGGGCAGAGGAGCAGGGGAGCGTGGGAGCATGGGAACAGATGAGTATAGAAGAAATTCTTAATTCTCAGTCTCCAGTCTCTAATTCCTTATTGCCAGAGGAGGCTCCACCTTCCCCAGCCCCTAGTCTCCAGTCCCGAATCAAAAATTTCAACCATCGTCTCTACAATTTTTCAGAAAACATTTTTAATGTGATATTGGGGGGATACGATTGGAGTTTGAAGAAATCGCTCAAGTATCACCGCACAACGATGGTGATTTCGGGAGCGATTCTTGTAGCGACAGTGTATTTATTTATCATTGTGCCGAAAGGGTTTGTTCCCAACGCAGATGTCGGACAAATTACGGCAACTACTCAGGCATCAGAAGATATATCCTTTGATGAGATGGTAAAACATCAACAGGCTGTTGCTGCGATCGCTTATCGCGATCCGAATGTCGATTCTATCAACTCTAGTGTTGGGGCTGGCGGGCCCAATGCTTCTGCTAACGCTGGCAGACTTTTAATCGAACTCAAGCCTCGCCATGAGCGCCATCTCAGTGCTGATGAAGTTGTGCAGGAACTCCGACCAAAATTGTCAGTTGTGCCGGGAATCAAGGTTTTCTTGCAAAATCCCCCAGCCATCAATGTCGGTGGACAACAGACAAAAGCGCAGTATCAATTTACTCTGCAAACTCCCAATATTCAAGAACTTTACCAGTATGCTCCAGCTTTAGAAGAGAAATTGCGATCGCTCTCAGATTTACAAGATGTTAACAGCGATTTGCAAATCAAGAATCCCCAAGTCAAAGTAGACATCAACCGTAACCAAGCTTCGGCTCTAGGTTTGACTGCCAATCAGATCGAAACTGCTCTGAGTAATGCTTATGGTACTCGCCAAGTTTCTACCATCTACGCCCCCGATAGCCAGTACCAAGTAATTATGGGCGTGGAACCAAAATATCAACAAAATGCCAATGCTTTAGATTTACTCTCAGTTCGCGCCCCTAGTGGACAACTTGTACCTCTTAATGCAGTCGCAACCTTGAGCAAAGATGTGGGGCCGCTAACTATCAACCACAAAGGGCAACTAGCATCTGTCACCTTCTCCTTTAACCTCAAACCAGGAGTTTCACTCGGTAACGTCACTGGCAAAATTGAGGAATTGGCCCGTCAAACCCTGCCACCTACTATTAGTACAGGTTTCCAAGGTTCAGCGCAGGCATTTCAATCTTCAATTCAGGGTTTAGGATTGCTATTGCTAGTGGCTATCTTGGTGATTTATATCGTGTTGGGGATTCTCTACGAGAACTTCATTCACCCACTGACAATTCTTTCTAGCCTACCCTCGGCTGGATTTGGGGCAATACTGACCCTGTTGCTGTTTCAAGTTGACTTGAATATTTACGCCTTCGTCGGCATTATTCTACTAGTTGGGATTGTGAAGAAAAATGGGATCATGATGGTTGACTTTGCGATTATTGCCCGTCAAAACGGTAAAACGCCCTATGAAGCTATCTATGAAGCCTGCTTGGTGAGATTCCGTCCAATTATGATGACGACAATGGCAGCACTTATGGGTACACTACCCATTGCCCTTGGTTTAGGAGCCGGAGCAGATACACGCCGTCCCCTTGGTTTAGCAGTAGTTGGGGGATTAGTGTTCTCGCAGTTTCTCACACTTTATTTGACGCCCGTTTTCTACACCTACATGGAGTCTTGGCAAACCAAGCTGAAAAAACGCAGCTGGCGCAAACAGCCAATTTGAAACTCCCCCGACTGAACAAATAACGCTTGGTTCATTTGTTCAGTCGTGTTTCAACGATTCATTCTGGGAAAAATAGGATTTTTTTATTAAGCCTTTATTAAATATTTGCTTAACTGTCTTAATTGTCTTATCTGTCCTTGCATTTCCATTATAAAAGTCAGAATATAACATCAAGTATTCCGGCATCAATAAAAACCGAAACAAAAGTGTGATTATGAAGAATACAATTATTAAGTTAGTAGCTGTAGCTACTCTCGTGTTCTCTCTTGTCTTTTCGTGGGCGGCAACCCCTGCTTTTGCTTTTAATTTCAGCAGTTTGAATACGCTGATGGCAATAAATAGTGATGAAACTGTAGATAATACGATTTACAAAGTTGTAGTGAATCATGAGGAGCAGTATTCAATATGGCCAGCTGAGCGAGAGAATCCCCTTGGTTGGCGGGATGCTGGCAAAACTGGCTCAAAAATAGAATGTCTGGCTTACATCGAAGAAGTTTGGACTGATATGAGACCACTTAGCCTTCGCAAGAAAATGGAAGAAGCTGCTCGCAACCAGTTTTAGGGCATTTCCTAGCTAGTTCTATCCTCACAACCCATTTACAAACTAACAAAAGCTCCCTACGAGTTAATTCTAAAAGTGTAGGGAGCTTTTGATATAGGCAGAAGTTGCTACAGACTGCGCAAAACACCGAAACGTGAAGGCAGAAGTTCTTACAGGGAAGGCGGAAGCTGCTACAGACTGCGCGAAACACCGAAACGTGAAGGCAGAAGTTGCTACAGACTGCGCAAAACACCGAAACGTGAAGGCAGAAGTTCTTACAGGGAAGACGGAAGCTTCTACAGACTGCGCAAAACACTGAAACGTGAAGGCAGAAGTTCTTACAGGGAAGACGGAAGCTTCTACAGACTGCGCAAAACACTGAAACGTGAAGGCAGAAGTTAATTTTAACTTGCTTAACTTTACTATGATTGCGATCGCCTGGGTTGGGTACTTGGTGCGATCGCGAGGATCAAAAAAGTCGGGGAGCTTCTTTGTCACAATTGATTTAAGATTGCGATATCAGTTTTGCTTTGAGGAATAAAACCATGACTCAAGCCTTACGCAAACTAGTTACATTCGATGAATTTGTTGCTCAATACCCAGACAACCCACAACGACATTATGAACTCCATGATGGAGTAGTTGTTGAGATGGCACAACCAACAGGCGACCATGAAGAAGTTACAGGATTTTTGGTCAGAAAACTGAGTGTAGAATTTGACCGCTTAAATCTTGCCTATCTCATCCCAAAAACAGTATTCGTCAAACCACTTGAAAACGAATCAGCTTATTCACCAGATGTCCTTATACTAAATCAGCCTAATTTAATAAATGAACCTTTATGGAAAAAAGTATCGACTGTAAGCCAAGCTGCATCCATTCCTTTAGTGGTAGAGGTAGTGAGTACTAATTGGCGTGATGATTACCACAAAAAATATGCTGACTATGAACAAATGGGAATTCCTGAATACTGGATTGTAGACTATGCCGCATTGGGTGGTAGGGAATTCATTGGCAAGCCAAAACAACCTACTATCTTAATTTGCTGTTTGGAAGAAGGTGAGTATCTAATTAATAAATTTCGAGGTAATGACCGTATCCAATCACCAACTTTCCCAGAATTGAATTTAACCGCAGAACAAATTTTTTGCGCTGGTGCGGTCAGCTAAATTCAAAGTGTCTATAAAATTAGGCGTTGCTGAATCAAGGGATGATTTTTGTAGGGTGGGCGACACGAGAGCCCTGAAATACAAGGGACGGGCAAGATGCCATTGGTGTCAACTTAACGTGAAAGCAAGTCTAGAACTAGCTTTTAGATTGCCTCGTTCCCAGTCTCCGACTGGGAATGCTCGTCCTTGAGGCTCCGCCTCTCTTGCTGGCGGCAGAGCCGCCAGGAGTAGCATTTCCAGCCAGAGGCTAGAAACGAGGTTTTAAAGGAGTTTCAGCTTAAGTTGACACCAATGGCAAGATGCCCATCCCACAAAACTAGCAAAATCATCCCGCAAATATGCAACGCCTAAAATTACATTAGAATTCAGGAGTCACAAAGGAACCCACGCACAACTTTTTACGCCGACCTACTTAAAATTATGTCTAATGACGCAATTATTCAATCTGAATTATTAGAACACAAAACTGATAAAGAGCAAAACATCTGTAAAATTCTCAGCGTACAAGAATTAAGTCTTCTAAACAATCGCTCCAATAGCAAAGGGCTAGTTCAACTGATTTTGCACCTTACAGTCATGGGTTGCAGTGGCTACCTATGGGCAACAAAGTTTGGTAATTGGTCGGTGGCTATACCAGCACTGGTAATTTACGGCTTCAGTCTGGCTGCGATGTTTGCACCAATGCATGAATGCGTTCACAGAACGGCTTTCGCTAACAATCGTTTGAATGATGCTGTAGCTTGGTTTTCCGGGTTGCTTTCATTTTACAACAGCACATTTTTTCGCCGCTATCATAAATGGCATCACCGTTACACTCGCGTTCCTGACAAAGATCCAGAATTGACCGATCCCAAACCGAGCAATCTGGGCAAATACTTGTTAATAATTAGCGGTTTACCGTGGTGGTGGGGTAAAATACGCGGGCATTTTCAAGTTGCGACTGGTCAATTTGACAATTTTCCATTTGTGCCAGAATCAGCACGAGCCGAAGTTATTCGTTCTACACGTTGGCAATTAAGTATTTATGCAGGTGCGATCGCTCTTTCAATTGTAGCTAATCAGCCTTGGTTTATCCTCTATTGGCTGCTTCCCTTACTTGTCGGTCAGCCGATTCTCCGGTTTATTCTGCTGGCAGAACATACAGGTTGTACTCTTGATGCAAATCTGCTCACCAATACCCGCACGACTCTCACACTCTGGCCTGTACGATTTTTTATGTGGAATATGCCATTTCATGCAGAGCATCATTTGTATGCATCAATTCCGTTCCACGCGCTACCAAAAGCACATCAGCAATTGAGCAAACACTTTACTCACATTGAACCTGGCTATCTAAAAGTCAATAGGGATATCATAACTAATTCGTAATTCGTAATTCGTAATTCGTAATTAGGACACACAGAAAATTGCTGGCGTTGGTGATAAAGAAACTTTACCATCCCTACTTACTCCCCATTCCCTTTAATTTTAATTTGCTCTAAACTCGACCTGAACGTATCTTTATCAGATCGTGAAGAATAATTAAGAAAAACGAGTATAGACAAACAGTGATAAAAATGCTAGCTGAAAACTTGATGGGAATTGAGACAAGCTTACAAATTAATTGGGTTTGGCTAAATGCCAGCTTACAGTTTGCTAGTTGGGCACTCTTCTCACTTTTACTTGCTGAGATATTGAGAGACAGCTATCATGCTTTGTGTCACCAAGTCAGTTGGCTTGCTAAATGGCACAACAAGCACCACATGGCCTATCGCCGCGATTTATCGATAGTTTCCCTGAAAATTTACCAAGAATCCCAACTCTATCACGACATTTTAGAGTCGAGTCTACTGCTGGTGGTATTGGTAGTCGTTGCCTTAATTGTCCAACAACTGGGGTTATGGCTGGGCGTAGCTTATGGTTGTACCTTTTTGTATGGCGCGTCTGTGCGATATTTTCAGGGAAAAATTGATACAGATTACAACCACTTACCCGGCCCTTTAGAGACAATTCCATCCATTTGGTGGGTGAATCGGTCTTACCATTGGCGACATCATTTTGATGATGTCAACGCTTATTACAGTGGTGTCTTTCCCCTAGTGGATAAAATTCTGGGCACAGGACTGTCTCTCAAAGGTAAAACAATCGCTTTAACCGGAGCATCAGGAGCGTTGGGGCAAGCGTTGGCGGCTGAACTTGTCAAGAATAATGCTAAAGTCGTGGCATTAACCACTAATCCAGAAAAATTAGTAGAGCAAGTTGGGGTAAAGGTGGTTTCCTGGCAGTTGAGTAACGAAGCTGAACTGAGAAATAGTTTAGAGAAAGTAGATATTTTAATTATCAATCACGGAATCAATGTCTACGCCAGCCGCACATCGGAAGCTATCAATTCCTCTTATGAAGTGAATACCTTTTCAGCATTGCGGTTGATAGATATATTTTTGACAACTGTAACAGGCCCACAAGCGAAAGCAACCAAGGAAATCTGGGTAAACACTTCTGAGGCTGAGGTTTCTCCAGCACTGAGTCCACTTTATGAACTTAGCAAAAGAGCGTTAGGAGATATTGTTACACTCAAGCGTTTGGATGGGGATTGTGTAATTCGCAAGTTAATTCTTGGCCCGTTTAAGAGTCAACTGAATCCTTATGGTGTGATGTCTGCACAGCAAGTTGCACGTGCGATCTTATTTTTGGCACGGCGCGACTTCCGAAATATTATTGTGGCAATAAATCCTCTTACCTATCTGCTGTTTCCCTTAAAGGAAACTAGTACGTCACTATACTATCGAGTTTTCAGCCGGACAGCAAAAAGGGAACAGGACTTACGCAAACAATAGTCGAAAAGAATGATTTTCAGGTAGTAGTTTGTCAAGTTTAAATTGATAGAGAAGTAAGTTTGTAGTAAGGACTTTAGTCCTTATTTTCTAAGCACTGAAGTGCTTACTACAAACCCTCAAAAGTGAAAGTGAGCGCCTTAGCCTTGAATAGTTTTGACAAGCAAGGGCGCAGGCGATCGCTAAATTGAAACAGAATTTGGATAAACTTGAGCAAGCGATCGTTTTTTAATAGCCATCATCCGAACTCCACCATTAGGAGCAAGGGTAAATCCACGTCGTTGCAGTTTAATAGGTTTATTTTCTACTAAGGTAAGTTGATAATTGGATAAAACTGTTGCGAGGACTAATTTGATTTCTAACTGAGCCAGGGCATATCCTAAACATCGCCGAATTCCACCACCAAAAGGAATAAATTCCCAAGGGGAATACTGGCGTTCTAAAAAACGTTCGGGATTAAATTGTTGAGGATTAGGATATAAGTCTTCCCGGTGATGCAGAAGGTAGATACTTGGCATTAAAGTTGTATCAGGAGGAAACTCATATCCTGCAATATTTATGGATGATTTAGTAATCCGTGGGAAAAGCACTGGCAGGACTGGATACATCCGCAGGGTTTCTTGGCAAACTGCGCTTAAGTAAGGAAGTTGGGCAATTTCCATCGGGTTCGGATTTTCTCCCAAGCTTTCGAGTTCCTGCTGCAATTTTAAGAGAACATCTGGATTTCGGTGAATTTGATAGAAAGCCCACGCTAGGGTTGTTGCAGTGGTTTCATGTCCAGCAAATAAAATTGTGATCAATTCATCTTTTAATTCATCGTCGGTCATTGCTTGCCCATTTTCATCCCGTGCTGCCATCATCAAGCTCAGAACGTCACCCTGGCTCTGATTGTTCTTTGTTCTTTTCTCTTCAATTTCTGCTTGAAGTAGCTCATAAATATGGCTTTGTTTACTCTTCATCTGCCCCCAAGGAGTCCATTTTCCCCAGTCTTGTTGTAAGAATGGCAAAAATAGCATACTGGAGCGCAAAGGAGAATCAGTCATATCCAACCAACTAGTAAGTAGAGGTAAAATTAGTTGATAGCGTTCCCCTTCACTTAAACCGAAGACAATTTGTAAAATGACTTCTAGACTAACTTTCTGCATGGCAGAACGAGCCACAAAAGGTTGATTGATTTGCCATTGACTGGCGATTTGCTCAGTAATTAAGCAGATTTGTTGAGCATAAGTCTGTAGTCTTTCTCCATGAAAGGGGGGCATTAATAATTTTCGTTCTCGTCGATGGCGGGCACCATCCATTAACATGAGAGAATTTCGCCCAATCAAAGGTTCTGCAATTTTATTACCACGACCAATATCAAATTTAGAATCTTGACTGAAAATTTCTTGAATGGCTTGGGGATGGCTAATAATTACATAAGAACCGAGTCCACTCAGTTGCATGGAAAAAATATCTCCATACTCTTGATTACACTTTTTCTGAAATCCAATCGGATCGGCAATCCATTCGATCAGTTGCCACCACGAAGGGCTAGTAATGCGATTCGGTAATTGACTCAGCATAATATTTACCTGTGATTCCACTTGATAATCTCAAACAAATACACCTATTATCCCTGAGCGAGCGTATTTAGAGACTGGCTCATGACTGCATTTATTAAGCTATCTAGCAAGCGATCGCGTGATAAAAATGTAAGTTCTTTTCCATACAACATTTCTTGTGAAATCACGTAAGATACCAGCGAACCAAAAAAAATATGAGCCATTGCTTCTGGGTCGTTGATTCCTAATTCTGGATGAGATGCAAAATACTGACTTAGCATTTGCCGACCGCGTAGCACAACGGTTTGAGTATAAAGTTTGGCTAGTTCTGGAAAGTTTTGTGACTCGGTGATAATCAAACGCAACAATGCCAAATAATCGGAATTATCAGCGACTTCGGTTAAATAAATTTCAGCAATTTGACGCAAAAAAATCGCAGGTTCATCATTTAATTTTTCTTTGCAAAAAATACTTTGAAAACAAGCGAGGGTCAACCGTTCTATCAACGCTTTAAATAGCCCTTCTTTATCTTGAAAGTGACTGTATATTGTTTGCTTAGATACTCCAGCCGCCGCGCTCACACGATCCATACTTGTTCTCGCGTAACCCTCCTTCAAAAATACCTGTATAGCTCCTTGCAAAATTTGCTCCTGTTTTGGAGCGATCGCAGGTAAAGGATTTTCTAGTTGGAAAGTAGGGTTTATAGGCATGAAGAGTAAATTTTTTTACGTAATATATTGTATTGTCATACTAGACAGTCTAGTATATGACACTGAATTCAAAATTTTCAATTTACAAAATATTTTTCAAAATCCAGGGTGATACCATGACTCAGACTATCCCAACATCCCCGGAAAATCTCAAAGATGCAGTATCAAAGCAGAAAAACCGCAAGAAACCGATCCTTTTAACGATCGGGGTGCTGTTAGTGGCTGGTGGCATTGGCTACGCGGTGTGGCGCTCTCAACCGCAAGTATCAGCAAATATACTGCAAGTTAGTGGACGGATTGAGGGTTATGAAACCGAGATTGGGATCAAGCGTTCTGGAAGAATTGAAACAATTGCCGTGCGGGAAGGGGCAGCAGTTAAAAAGGGGCAAGAGTTAATTAAGTTAGACGACACAGACGATCGATTGCTGCAACAACAATTGCTTGGTAGTCAAGCGAGAGTGACATCTGCTAGATATGATGAACAGCAAGCAGTTTCAGATGTAGAGCGAGTCAGTAGAGAAATTCAAGAAATTAACAGCCAAATTAACGAAGCTAAACTTAATTTGCAGCAGTCTCAAGGAGATACCCAAGGAAGAATTGAGCAAGCACAAGCAAATGTTGCAGCAGCCAAAGCCACATTAGTGCAAGCACAAGCGCAAGTTAAACAGGCAGCAGCAGAAGTTAATTTAGCAAAAATCAACCGCGATCGCTATGCCCAATTGGTAAAAGAAGGGGCGGTAAATCAACAACAATTCGATCAAGCCCAAACTACTCTAGATACTGCGATCGCAACCCTAGAAGCACGACAGGCAGCAGTTAATGCCGAACGCCAGCAATTACAGGCTACGTCAGGAGCGTTAACTCAAGTTAAAACTACAGGTTTCAATCCTGACATTCGCAACGCCCAGTTAACAGCATTAGTCAGAAAGCAGCAGCAAAGTTATGCTCAACTTAAATCTGCACAGGCAAAAGTCAACTCTGCCCGTGCCAAAGTCAAAGATGCCCAAGCATCAAATCAGCAAATTCTCACCCAGATTGCAGACTCCAAAAAAGATTTAAATGTAGTTAGTCCTTTAGATGGAGTAGTTACAGCCCGTAATGTCGAACCAGGTGCAATAGTTAGCAGTCAGACTAATATTTTGACAATTGTTGACCCCAAAACAGTGTATTTTAGAGGTTTTATTCCCGAAGGTGATATTGGCAGAGTGCGTCTAGGACAAACAACAAAAATCTTCATTGATTCTGCACCGGGGAAACCATTAGAAGGTAAAGTCATTGCGATCGATCCGCAAGCTTCATTTACACCAGAAAATATTTACTTTCAAAAAGATCGAGTCAGACAAGTAGTAGGAATTCGGATCAAAGTTCAAAATCCTGATAGCTGCTTTAACCCCGAAAAACCTTATAGTGAATCAGATTTACCCTGCGCCAAAATGGGGATGCCAGCAGATGCCGAAATTAGTTTGAAGGCAGGGGAGCAGGGGAGCAGAGGGGCAGGGGGGCAGGATAGCGCAGTGGTAGCGAGTCCGCGTACTCTTACAGAGAAGCAAGCTACGCGCAGCGTCTCGCAGGGAGCGGCGGCAGGAGGTAGAAGGGAATGAAACAGCAAATTACTACTTTCTCTCGAAACTTACCCTCATCATCTAATCTGCCAACCACAGCAATTGAAGTTCGCGATTTGCACAAGCACTATGGCAACTTAGCTGCTGTGCGAGGAATTGATTTGAGTATCCACAAAGGTGAAATGTTTGGATTAATTGGCCCTGATGGTGCGGGGAAAACTAGTACATTTCACATTTTGGGCGGTGTGATGGAAGCAACGGCGGGAGAGGTACAAATATTTAATCAACCTGCACGAGATGCCCGATTAATCACAGGTTATCTTACTCAACAGTTTTCGCTGTATTTGGATTTGAGTATTGATGAAAACTTGCGTTATGCAGCAGGGTTGCGGCAAGTAGCAGATAATTTGTTACAGAAACGCCGCGATAAATATTTAAAATTAATGAATTTAGAGCGATTTGGCGATCGCTTAGTGGGACAACTTTCTGGTGGGATGAAACAAAAACTGGCGCTGTGTTGTGCTTTGGTTTCGCAACCAGAGGTATTGTTACTAGATGAACCTACCACGGGTGTCGATCCAGTTTCCCGGCGGGAGTTTTGGGATGTGCTGGGGGAATTGTCAGCCGAGGGGATGACAATTGTAGTTGCGACACCATATTTAGACGAAGCTGAACGCTGTCACCGCGTGGCTTTGATGTACAGTGGGCAAATTCATGAAATTGGCACACCCAAAGAGTTACGGGCTAACTTAGGCTTGCATCGCTTGGAAGTGCGAACAGCCAACCTGGAAGCGGCAGAAGAAATACTTTCCCAAGCTACTCAGACAAATATAGTAGATGTGCAAACTTTTGGCGATCGCTTGGATGTCCTCGTTGAAGATATAAATTCTGGCGAAACCCAAGTCCGCGAACTTCTGCAACAACATCAGTTACCTTCTCCCAGTATCGAGTATGGCGAACCCACATTAGAAAATGTCTTTGTCACGCGGCTGCGCCAACAAGGTTCCGTGCCGCAGTTTTTTCCATTTCCTCGTTATCGGAAGAGGGGAGCAGGGGAGCAGGGGAGCAGAGGGGCAGAGGGAGTATTTAATACTCAGGACTCAGCTTTAGCCATATATGCTCGCAACCTCAGCCGTGTTTTTGGCAAGTTTCAAGCCGTTAAAGATGTCAACGTCGAAGTGCGTTACGGCGAAATCTTTGGGTTGTTAGGTGCTAATGGTGCTGGCAAAACCACCACAATTAAGATGCTGTGTGGATTACTAGAAGCAAGCGGTGGTGAAATTTCCTTGGGTGGTGAAACCGGAAATTTGCGGAGTGCAGACTTACGACGACGCATTGGTTATATGAGTCAAAAATTCACCCTTTACGACGATTTAACTATTCTGCAAAATCTCGAATTTTATAGCGGAGTTTACGGTGTACCTCGCAAACTTCGACGGGAAAAAATTGATTGGGTAATTGCTACCTGTGGCTTAGAAGGACAAGCAAATATGATTACTGGGCAGCTACCAGGTGGTTGGAAACAGCGAGTTGCTTTCGGTGCTTGCGTGATGCACGAACCAGATATTTTATTTTTAGACGAACCAACATCAGGAGTAGATCCGTTGGCGCGTCGCCAGTTTTGGAAGCTGATTAATGACTTTGCTCGCAACGGTACAGCTATTTTAGTGACAACGCACTATCTAGAAGAAACTGAACAGTGCAACCGCATGAGTTTTATGGTTGCAGGAGAAACCGTTGCCGAAGGTTCACCCAGTTCTGTCAAAGCATCGCAACCGGGACAACTAATAGAAATTATTGTTAATCAAAACCAAGTAGCTTCTAAAATACTAAAACAACACTTTGAGTCTTGGCGCGTCTCGATTTTCGCTGATAGTTTACACGTTGTTCTCGATCGTCCCGAACAGGAAATAAATCAACTAACTCAACTTTTAAAATCTCATCAAATTACCATCAATTCTTTACGTCCAATTCCTTTTTCTTTAGAAGATGCCTTTATTGGTATAGTACAGCGATCGCAAAAATAGAAAAGGAGTATGCAGCAAATTATTCTCCAAAAACCTCTGCGTTACTCTGCGCTAACCTCCGCGTTCCTACCCTTCGGGAACGCCAAGGGCGAATGCGTTTAAAAAAACTCTAATTTTTGCCAAAGCCGTACTTAATATATATGAAACGAATTATTGCTCAATGTGTAAAAGAAATAGCTCAATTTCGCCGCGATCGCCTGACGTTGGCACTAGCATTTTTATTACCATTCATCACTTTAATAATTTTTGGCTTTGCCATTAGATTAGAGAGTAAAGATATTCCCTTAATTGTGCAAGATTTCAACCGTACAAACCTAAGCAACAGCTATATTGAAAGACTCTATGCCACCAATCAATTTGTACCAAAACAATGGTCTGGTGGCAATCCCACACGGGATGCTATAGATAAGGGAATTGCCAAAGTCGCAGTAATTATTCCGCCAGAATTTAGCCGTGATATTCAAGCAAGTAGAAGTACAAATGTGCAAGTATTAATCGATGCTACTGATGTTAACAATGCCCGTGTAATTAGAAATAGTATTCAGAGAGTGACAAACTTTTTTATGCAAGAGCATGGGCTGCTACCTACTACTAATAGTATTACAGCACGAATGCGTCTATGGTTTAATCCTGGAAGATTAGAATCATTGTATATTGTGCCAGGAACTTACGGAGTTGTACTGTGGATTTTTCCTTCATTGCTCTCTGCGATCGCAATGGTACGAGAAAAGGAAAAAGGGACAATTTTACAGGTCTACGCTTCTAGTATTAGTGCCACTGAATTATTACTTGGGAAAGGATTAGCATACCTGTTAATTGCCATTGCCGAGGCATTATTAGTTATGGTATTAGGCTCAATTATTTTCCAAGTTGGCATAGTTGGCAACCCCATAACATTAGTAATTGGTACTTTACTATTTCTGACAGATAGCGTTTTTTTCGGATTGCTTTTAGGAGTCCGTAGTAGTAACCAAAATGCTGCTGTCCAAGGCGTTTCTCTTGTAGGTTTTATCACATCCTTATTACTCTCAGGTTTTATTTATCCCCTCAATAATATTCCTTTCCCTTTATCACTACTACCTAACATAATTCCGGCGCGTTATTACATCGATATCACTCGTGATGCCTTCGTGCGTGGTACAGGATTTGGCGGAGTTTGGTTTGATTTACTCATGCTTGCAGCTTTGGGATTAGTGTTTTTCAACGTATCACGCCGAGTTTTAAGCCGAATGCAATTATCAAATTAATCTCTCTGGCTTCTCTGCGGTTCAATAAAAAGGAATTTTATGAAACTTATTCAGCGATTATTTGATAGTCCATTTTGGGCATTAGTGCGGAAAGAGATTAATCAAATTCTCCGTAATAAACAGTTAATTGTTTTGTTAGTTGTCCCGCCAACAGTCCAATTATTACTGTATGGCTTCATCCTCAATCCCGACGTTCATAACTTACGATTAGGTGTCATTGACTATGCTAACGTCAGTGCTAGTCGGGAGTTAGTTTCAGCCATGACATCAAATCGAAT
The DNA here is from genome assembly GCF_963920915.1 of Nostoc sp. PCC 9305. Classification (NCBI taxonomy): domain Bacteria; kingdom Bacillati; phylum Cyanobacteriota; class Cyanophyceae; order Nostocales; family Nostocaceae; genus Nostoc; species Nostoc sp. PCC 9305. The sequence continues at coordinate 41,423 of NZ_CAWUDN010000022.1, read as the reverse complement.
TTTCACTTTAGAATCTGTACCAAGGAGTGAAAAAGCATTGAGTCGTCAGGTAGAAGAAGGAAAATTAGATGTCGGGGTAGTAATTCCTCCCGATTTTCCGCGTCAACTGGCACAAAAATCAGCAGAAATTCAAGTATTTATTGATGCTGTAAATGCCAATACAGCCGGGATTGCCGGAAATTATATGAATCAAATTATCCAGCAATATAATCTACAATTAACCCAAGGTAAAGTAAATCCCCCAGTTGCACCTGAAGTTGTATTTCTTTACAATCCTGGACTGACAAGTAGTTGGTTTTTTGTCCCAGGAGTGATGGGTTTAGTTTTAACATTAATTGGCACATTAGTATCAGCAATTACAGTTGTCCGAGAAAAAGATACCGGAACTTTAGAACAATTATTAATGACTCCGGCTGCTAACTGGCAAATATTACTATCAAAAATTGTCCCTTTAGCATTTTTATTAATGGGCGATGTTTTATTAGCTATTACTTTAGCAACAGTCATATTTCATGTACCATTTCGAGGTAATTTTCTGCTATTTTTGGCTCTATCAAGTATGTATGTATTTGTAGGCATTAGTTTGGGTATTCTGTTGGCAACTGTGAGTAATTCGCAACAACAGGTAGTTTTGACAGCTTTCTTTATTAATTTACCAATGGTACAAACTTCTGGAGCGATCGCACCCATTGAAGCCATGCCACCTTTGTTTCAAGCCTTATCTTTACTCAATCCCCTACGCCATTACATTGCGATCGTTCGAGGTATTTTGCTCAAAGGTGTTGGCTTAGATGTACTGTGGATGAATGTTTTGGCTTTAGTCGCTTTTGCTGTTGTGTTATTAACTATTAGCATTAGTAAGTTTCGCAGTCAATTAAGCTAAAAGACAGGCTAACTTGAAAATGGATTATATCATGTCCGGCTAATACTTATGATTCCCAAATCTATGCAGAAAGCCCAAAAACCGCTACCATCTGCACCTCTGTGGTCTTAATGATAAGTCTTTAGCTATAAGAATTCAGCACCCAGGTGGTCGCCGAGCATAGCCGAGGTGAGTCAGGAGCCAGAATTGATCGGGAATCTAGAATGATTGGTATATTTATTCATCAAATGTTCTCCTGATTCTTTAACTATTCTGAATTCTGAATTCTGAATTCTGACTCCTGAATTCTTACCTTTAACTGGACATGATATCACAGGTCATTTTTAGGAATTTCCTCACGAAATTCTATGACCAATTGCATAGTTTCCACTACCAAATCGCGTAAATCTCGATTGAGCGCTACAGAGCCTTGAGGCCCAAACCAACGGTCAAAAATAGTGACATATCGCTGATTCCCATTGACGAATCCTTGCATGAACTTAACCAGAGAATAGTTGACTGTATCCAAGAATTTAGAGTTATTTTCTGGCACCATGCAAGCGATACCTTCTCGTGAATAGGGGCGATCGGGTACGATCGCAAAAGCATCTGGATTTTTTTGCTGTTGCAGCCATCCCTCTAAAAGAATGCTATCGGATGAAAAAGCATCAATAGTATCTTGCTGCAAAGCTGTGTATCCCTCTGCCCTAGTTTTAAAATATACCAGTTTAGCTTTGGGTTGTACACGAGCGATCGCCTGCTCATTTGTGGTTCCTGCCAGCACACCAATTCGCTTACCAATAAGTGATTCAGGAGAACCTAGATTACTTCCTTTCTTAACTAATAATTGGGTTCCAGTCGCACCGTAGCTGACAGAAAAATCTACTTTTTTATCTCGCTTCCATGTAAAACTACTAGCATCACATACAATATCAACTTCTTGATTAACTATTTTAGGAATCCGCTCAGATGGGCTAAGACCAACTAATTGCAATTTAATTTTTTTTCCTGTTTCTTTTTCTAATTGCTCTTTAATCAAATTCAGCATGTCTACAGAATAGCCATTTAACTTTCCTTGACCATCCACATAGGCAAAAGGTAGCGCATCTCTACTAGTACCAGCTGTTAATACTCCTGTTCTGGCGACTTTTTTCATTACAGTCTCAGCAGCTACCACATTAGACATGAGCGTTGCAAACATGAGACTTAAAATAGGAATAGCAATTTTTTCATACATAAGCTTTAAGAGTAGGTGATTTTTTCAAAAATCAAATCTGATTTACAGCGTATTTCTGGTACAAGCGATCGCACTAGTACAGCTTGGCGTAAATAAACATACCATTTCAAACGGCGCAAGAGCTTGGAATATAATTCTTTTGACTTTTGTAGGCTCAGGCTGGAGAGTTTCACCATCTCCAAGACGCTACGCGACGATGGTGCAAAGCACCCGCCAAAGGCGATGTCTACGCAAAACTACATAATTCGGTAAAATTGGGTAAAGCAATTTTTGCGCTTGTTAAACAAAGAAAGGCATCAGCAAACCCATGCAACTGAAACTCAGTGCATCTCGACTTCCCTTCGCCCCCTTGTTGTTAATCGCCCCCTTTTTCCTATGGGGGACGGCAATGGTAGCCATGAAAGGAGTCATACCCCATACCACACCGCTATTCATGGCAGGTGTGCGTCTGATACCAGCAGGGATGTTAATTCTGATTGCAGCAGCATTCATGGGTAAACCCCAGCCGAAGGGTTGGGCTGCATGGCTGTGGATTACCTTATTTGCCCTAGTAGATGGGACGCTGTTTCAAGGTTTTTTAGCAGAGGGATTAGTCAGAACTAGTGCAGGGTTGGGGTCTGTGATGATTGACTCGCAACCTTTGGCTGTTGCCTTGCTGTCGTTGTGGCTATTCCAAGAACACATTGGTTTTTGGGGATGGCTGGGGCTAGGCTTGGGAGTCACAGGCATTAGTTTAATTGGCTTACCTGATGAGTGGATTTTACATTTTTCCGACTCAGGCGCAAATATGACAATCGGCAACTGGCAAGATTTGTTTGCTAGTGGCGAGTGGTTAATGCTGTTAGCAGCACTATCAATGGCAGTAGGAACAGTGTTGATTCGGTTTGTGTGCCGACATGCTGACCCTGTAAGCGCCACAGGATGGCACATGATTTTGGGCGGATTGCCACTATGGGGAGTTTCATCAGTTGTTGAATCCCAGCAGTGGGAAAATCTGGGAGGATCTGATTTCATGGCCTTGGGTTATGCTACCGTATTTGGCAGTGCGATCGCTTATGGGTTATTCTTCTACTTTGCTTCTAGTGGCAGTCTCACGAGTCTTAGTTCTCTCACCTTCCTAACACCCGTCTTTGCGCTACTATTCGGCAATCTCTTCCTCTCAGAAGTCCTCAGTCCGTTGCAGTGGGTAGGAGTATTTCTCACTTTAATTAGTATCTATCTCATTAACCAACGCGATACTTTAGGAGGACAAAACGACAAAGTTACTGTCGGCGAGATAGCTAATATACAGCAACCAGTTTTAGAAGCATCTGCTAAAAAATTGAACCCCATCAGCCTAGCAGTTAGAGAATCTAAACCAGAAATTTTACCCTAACTTGTTAAAATAATTCTTAATTAGTAATTAAGTAAGGGATGAGGGAGATAATCAATTAAAAATGACGCTCGCAGACTCGCTCTAAGCGAAGCCATGCCGTTGGCGCAGCCTCTCGTAGAGAAGGCTTTACGCTGCGCTAACAAAATTTAAAATTTAAAATTAAAGAACTTCTGCCTGGTTGTTGAGCGTAGTCGAAACACTGCCTCCTTTTCCCAATTCCCAATTCCCAATTAAAAATGACAGTTAACATTTGGTCGTTTAGAAGCTATTGTGGTATCGAAGATTTGAAAAGCACCTTCAGGCTGAAACTTGCAATATGAGGCTATGCCGTTCCTCAATTCTGATATTTACCTGTTTTTCTTGCGTGGGTTTGTACCCGAATCGCTCAAGCGCAGCGACACTTAACCTAGCACCTAAAATTCTAGAACTTGCACAAGCTAGTTCGACAGTTACTCCTAGTCTGGCTGTTTTGAGATATGGAAGTCGAAAATCAGATGTGCAGAGACTACAAACCCAATTAAAGCAGTTGGGGTACTACAGGGGCGTGGTAGATGGACAATATAACGCCAGTACGGAAATTGCTGTAGCTAAATTCCAGAAAGTAAAGGGTTTAAAATTAGATGGGATTGCTGGCCCGGCGACTCAGGAGAAACTGCAAGCAGCTGTAGCACCTAAAAAACAGTTTTTCACTTCTCCAATAGTTACTCCTCCAAAAGTTACCTCTTCAATAGTTACCTCTATTGCTCCGACTTCTGCAAATCCCCAAGCACCTGAGAGAGGTTTTGCCTGGTGGTTACTATTTACCATTGGAGTTCTAGGATGTACTGGCGCACTTTTTTATCTGCTGAGGTCGTTTCAGAAGGTAAAGCAAGTGCAAAACTCCGAAATATCAGAGCCTAAAAGTTTGAGTGAAGCTAACAAAGAACCGATTACACCACCTTTACTGGAGACTGTCACTATTCTCCAAACGCCTCCACCACCATTTTCCACACAATTACTGTTACCAGAAAAAACTTCCCGTCTTGCTAAACTCAATATCGTGGAGGAATTAATTCAAGATTTACGCAGTTCTGACCCAACCAAGCGGCGCAAGGCTATTTGGGATTTGGGTCAGCAGGGAGATTCGCGGGCAATTCAACATCTGGTTGACCTGATAATTGATGCTGATTCTCAAGAAAGGAGCTTAATTTTGGCAGCTTTGTCAGAAATTGGCATCCGCACACTCAAACCAATGAACCGTGCTTTAGCAATTTCAATTCAAGATGAAAGTCCACAAGTGCGGCAAAATGCGATCCGTGACCTGACGCGCGTTTATGACATGATGGGTCAAATGAGTCAGATGTTGCACCATGCGCTAGAAGACCCAGATCCCGATGTGCAAGCAACAGCACGATATGCTCTAACCCAGATGAATCGAATACGAATACGTGACTTGCCGGAGCAACAGAGTCTACAGGAAGATGCCGATCGTGATTGACAACCATAGACGATTGGTAGTGTACCCAATACTTCTCGCTTTGTGCATTTTTAATTAGGAATCAGGTTTTGGGAAAAGAGTACTGGGTTTGGGTTAAAGGTTTTTTCTTCCCCTTTTCCCCAAAACCCGATAAGTATTGGCAGTGTACCAAGCTGAATCTGTTGTCAGCTTAAAAGTATTTCAACTGGATTTGGATATTGGTATCTGGCCCTGCCACTAAAAATGCTGCTTCGCTAAATTTGGGCGCTCTTGTGCGAATTTCTGGGTTGCTGGAAAACCCAAAACCTTCGCTTGGTATACCAAAAATATTGCTATTGAGAGTGCGGTCATTATTTTGGTCGTGGAAGACAGCAACGGCGTAACTACCTGCTTTCAAGTTATCAAAGGTAATTGGTAAGGGATTTTCAGTAATCTTAGTACACTGCTTTTGTAAGACGCGATCGCGATCGCTAGGAAATCCTTCACTGCTAGCAAATATACTGGCACAGACTTGTCCTTTTTTATTCTTCAAGCCATCAATTTCCACGGTGAGTTTGCCGTTAAAATTTGCTTTGGCACTAAATGACCATGCTAAACTTCCCATCACTGCAAATAGCAGCATACTAACTCTTAAGCCTTTAAGCATAAAATTTTCACAAGGTAAAATGCGATCGCTAAATTATTGAAGGAGGCAGGAGGCCTCCTGCCTTTCTTGATAAAGCACTAATCAGACAAAAAGTAGGAGGTTCTATACCCCCTACTTTTCCCCGCTTGGATAGAGAATTTTGCGGAATCAGTTCAATCGACTAATGGTGTCTTGATAGCTGATATTTAAGAATATGCCAGAGGATGAACCAAAGAAATATTTCCCCTAAAGTCTCCCAATTGAGCCTTGTTCATCAGAAAATCCAGTTGCATCACCTTCTTTGAGAAATCCACTGTAGGCTTCCATACCGTGTTCGCCGATATCCAAACCTTCTAATTCCTCTTCTTTGGATACTCTAATACCTAAAGTCGCTTTTAGTGCCAACCAAAAAATACTACTGAGTAAAACAGTGAAGCCACCTACTGAGACAACGCCCAGCAACTGAACACCAAACTGTCCAAAGCCACCACCTGAAAATAAACCTTTTTCTGGGCCAAGTGTATACCAGGTAAAAACACCAGGGCCAACAGACCATAGACCAACTGCTAAGGTTCCCCAGATACCACAAACTAAGTGAACTGAGGTAGCTCCCACTGGGTCATCAATGCCAAGTTTGTCAAAGAATGTTACAGAAAAAACTACCAGTACTCCAGCGATGAAGCCAATTACTAAAGAACTAACGATACCTACGTAAGCACAAGATGCTGTAATCCCAACCAAGCCAGCCAAAATACCATTGATAATCATTGACAGGTCTGGTTTACCTAAGTACAACCAAGCTGTGATGGTGGCGGCAATTCCACCGGCAGCAGCAGCCATGTTAGTGGTTAGAGCAATATGACTGATCGCACCAGGATCGGCAGCCATTACAGAACCAGGGTTGAAACCAAACCAGCCCAACCACAGGATCAAACAGCCCAACGTAGCAATACTCATGTTGTGACCGGGCATTGCTACAACTTGCTTGTCTTGATATTTCCCAAGACGGGGGCCAAGAAATGCTGCTCCCATCAAAGCTGCCCAGCCACCTACAGAGTGAACCACCGTAGAACCGGCAAAATCCCAAAAGCCTCTATCTGCTAGCCAACCACCACCCCAAATCCAATGTCCGGTAATGGGATAGGCAATACCTACAAGTAAGAGGCTGAAAATTAGGAAGTCAGCAAACTTAATCCGTTCGGCTACTGCACCAGAAACGATTGTTGCAGCTGTTCCAGCAAACACTAGCTGGAATAAAAACTTGGCTGCTAAAGGTACACCAGCCCAATTAATGGCACTGAAGACACCTTTATAAGCGTCTGCTGTGGCGGGACTGTTATCTACTCCTTTTAAGAAAAACCCATTCAATCCAATGAAGTCATTGCCATCACCGAACATTAAGGCAAAACCGATTGACCAAAAGGCAACGGTAGACAGAGCAAATACAATCAAGTTTTTGGAAAGAACATTGACAGCGTTTTTCTGGCGACAGAAGCCAGTTTCTAACATCCCAAAACCAGCGTTCATGAAGAACACTAAAAAAGCAGCGATCGCTACCCATAGGGTGTCAATAGCGATTTTGAGTTCTGCTGTCGTTGGCGCTGCGGCTGGAGTTTGGGCAACTGCGGCATAACCCCAACCCAACACAATCAGACAAGCGATAGGTAAACAAGCTTGCCAACTAGGAGAAAGTCGCTTAATTAGATTAAATAGCTTGACTTTAGAGTTGGATTGTGGGTTGATAACGTAATTTCTTGCAGACGAATGCCTCTTTTTTGTTTTCGATTTTTGTTTGTACATGAATTTGAGCATCATCCTCTAAATCATCCTTAAAAAAAGGAAAAAACAGGTTAATCAGAAAAAACTGTTGTCCGAAGTTAGATCCCGTGGTTTTTGATATTTTTCCTTTAGACCACTTGTTTAAAAACCAGAAACTCAAATAACCTTAGTAGGAGTTTAAGAAACTATTGGCACATCTGTAAATATTTTTTATAGTTCTTCCTAAGAAATTTATGATGTATTTTCTAAAATAGTCAAGTCTTCTTCACTTAATCTTTAATCTTGGAAAAAAAATTGCCGATAAATTGCTCAAAATTGTCTTGAATAATGTCAATAAAAAATCCGGTAGAAAGTGGCAAAGAATTTGTGAAATATATATTGACTACCATAAAATGGCTTTTTTAAGCTAAAAGTGTGATTATTGGGTCTATTCACTATCGAGAACACCGACTTCTGGAGTATTAGTACGATTTTTGTCTTCTTCTGCAATCAATTGCCCGAGCGGATAAACATCAGGCCATACTGACACGCAGTTCTGCTTGACCTAAGAAGCCAACTGAGAGAGTACCCATCATGCCATTGATACCGTATACGGCAAATGCCCTCACGGGGTCATCAATGTGGAGTGACTCAATTAAATCCATTCCCAGAGTGACCAAAATTCCACCCGTTAACCCAATCAAAACTGAAGCCCAAGGTGCAGCGTAGGCACAAGGAGCTGTGATTGCCACTAATCCTGCGAGCGAACCATTGAGAGAATAAACTAAATTACATTTACCTGTGCGGGTATATTGAAAAATTATCGTTGATCTCGCTAAGTATTTTCCGATATTATAAAATCGTATAATTCTGGATGTTGTTAATTTTTTATACAAAGAGTTAATTCTTTATGACTTTAAAGGTATGGCATTTCATCACTACACTCAAAGTTTTGTATTAAAAGCAACGCAGATTTCCCACACTTGTCCTGAGATAGTAGCTTGGTCGAGCTATTTATACAAGATGCAGCGTTTTCCAACTACATGACTCACATCGAATTGTTACAACAAGGCTAACAAACCTAATTTCCTTAAAAAAACCGAGTTTACAGTACCTGTAATATGGGAGACTTGGCAATATTCCCTATCAATCAGATTTCAGATGAATAACACAATTTCGGATATTGCAATCAAGACCATCAACGGTGAAAATAAGCAATTCAACGACTACACCGATAAGGTACTCTTAATTGTAAATGTGGCTTCCTTCTGCGGTTATACTTCTCAATACGAGGGGTTAGAAAAGTTGAACCAAAAGTATGGAGAAGCAGGTTTACGTATTTTAGGGTTTCCTTGTAACGATTTTGGTGCGCAAGAACCAGGAAGCAATGAAGAAATTGTGCAATTCTGCACGAGTAAATATGGTGTTACCTTTGAACTATTTGATAAAGTTCATGCCAAAGGTTCACAGCAACATCCACTTTATGAGCGACTTACTAAAGCTGTTGAGCCAACGGGAGCTGTTGCTTGGAACTTTGAAAAATTTTTAGTTAATAAGCAAGGTGAAGTGGTCGCTCGATTTAATAGTAGTGTCCAGCCAAATTCACCAGAAATAATTGCCATAATTGAGAAAGAATTAGCGAAATAGTCATTAGGTAAAAAGTTCAGTACTATTAATGATTGACTGTTAGCTCTGGACTGTTAAAATTATTTACTTCCAGAGAATTAATTGAGAAAATCGTCTCAATGAGTAGTTTAATTTATTTGTGTCTAATTTGTCATGAACGTTGCAATCATTGGTTGTGGTTATGTTGGTTATAAAGTTGCTCAATATTGGCAGCAAGAGATGAATTTTGTTGTCAGTGTAACCACAACTTCGCCTGAGCGTGTCCCTGCCCTACAATCAGTATCTCAAAGAGTTGTAGTTACCTGTGGTAATGACATAGATGGTCTAAAATCAGTTTTGCATAATCAAGATGTTGTACTTTTGAGTGTTGGGCCAAAAAGTAGAGAACTTTATGAAGAAGCTTATCTACAAACTGCCCAAACTTTAGTTTCGTGCTTACAACAGATTAAGAGTGTAAAACAATTAATATACACAGGTAGTTATGCAGTATATGGTGACAGGAATGGTGTATGGGTAGATGAAGAAACACCGCTTGCACCTCCTAATTTAAATGCCCAAATTCTCCGAAAAACAGAAGAGGTGTTGCTATCAGCATCTAGCGAAAATCTCCGTGTTTGTATCTTCCGCTTAGGAGGGATTTATGGAACTGGTAGAGAACTGTTGAAAATATTTGGTAGATATTCTGGTACAACCCGTCCGGGCAATGGTGAAGATACCACAAATTGGGTTCATCTAGATGATATTGTTGGTGCGATAGAATTTGCCCGTCACCGTCGTTTGCAAGGAATTTACAATCTGGTAGATGATGCACATCTCACCAGCCGAGACTTGCTAAATAGCTTATTTGAAAAACATAATTTACCCAAAGTAGAATGGGATACATCTATTAAGAGTACTCGCCCATATAATGCTTGGGTATCGAATGAAAAGCTCAAAGAAGCTGGATACGAGTTGATTCATCCACAGATGATTTTTTAGCAAGTATTAAAAACTAGGAATTATGCAACCATCTGCTGTAGCTAACACAACCAATTTGACAGCATCTCCTAGCCAGTTTTACAGTTGGCAGAATTATCGTTGTGCCTACGAAGTTCATCAACCAATTAATACAACATCTGAGGGCATTCCCTTACTGTTAATTCATCCAATTGGCGTAGGATTGTCGCGGCGATTTTGGCAGCGATTTTGTCGCGAGTGGTATAGTACAGGTCAGCGTAATTTAATTTACAACCCTGATTTGCTAGGATGTGGTGAAAGTGAAATGCCCCGTATAGCTTACACTCCTAGTGATTGGGCAGAACAGTTGCAATCCTTTTTACAAAAAGTAGTCCAGGAACCTGTTATTCTAGTAGTACAAGGTGCTTTATTGCCAGTTGCTATCCAACTAGTCCAAAAGGAATCAAACTTAATTGCCGGACTGGTACTTTCTGGGCCGCCAACGTGGGCTTTGATGACAACTAAACCACCAGAATGGCAGGAGAAATTCCTTTGGAATGTGTTAGATTCGCCTTTTGGTAGTGCTTTTTATCAGTATGCACGCACCCCAAAATTTTTACGTTCTTTTTCGATTCGCCAACTTTTTGCTTCTGAAACTGCTGTGGATGCAGAGTGGTTAAATACATTGCTTGCAGGTGCAGAAAATCTTGCTAGTCGCCATGCAGTGTTTTCTTTTTTAGCAGGGTTTTGGCGAGATGATTATACTAGTTTTATAGCCTCGATTCAGCAACCAACATTAGCAGTTATGGGCGAAACTGCATCGAGTATTAGCCAAGACAATAAAAAAGAAACGCCAGATGAACGCTTGGCTCACTATCTTGCTTGTTTGCCTGAAAGTCGAGGTGTAAAAATAAATGGGCGTAATGTTTTACCCTATGAATCAACCACTGAATTTGTAGCAGCGATCGCTCCATTCATGAATGAAGTTTCTTAGACGATTGATAGTTACATTGTACCAGCTCTCCCATGATAGGTTATGACTGGAATTGATTACTAAAGGCAAGCAAAATTATGTTACCCAATCATCGAGGACAAAGAGTACCCAATGTCACTTTTCATACTCGCAAGGACAACCAGTGGGTAGATGTGACAACCGATGAGCTATTTGCTAATAAGACAGTAGTAGTCTTCTCTTTACCGGGTGCTTATACTCCGACTTGTTCATCCACTCATCTCCCTGGATACAACGAATTGGCTCCGGTTTTCAAACAAAATGGTGTCGATGACATTATCTGTATTTCTGTTAATGATGCCTTTGTGATGAACGAATGGGCAAAGGATCAAGAGGCAGAAAATATCACACTAATTCCTGATGGCAATGGTGAATTTACTGAAGGCATGGGTCTATTGGTAGATAAATCAGACCTGGGGTTTGGGAAGCGATCGTGGCGCTATTCTATGCTGGTGAGAGATGGTGTAATTAACCAAATGTTTATTGAACCAGAGGAGCCTGGAGATCCCTTTAAGGTATCGGATGCTGAGACAATGCTCAGATACATCAACCCCCAAGCAGTAAAGCCCGAAGTAGTTTCCCTGTTTGCAAAAGTGGGTTGTCCCTTCTGTGCCCGTGCTAAGGCAATGCTCAAGGAACATGGCATCAACTACGAAGAAATTACCCTGGGTAAGGATATCACCACACGATCGCTAAAAGCAGTTGCAGGTGCGACAACAGTTCCCCAAGTATTTATCGATGGTAAATTAATTGGTGGTTCTGAGGCATTAGAAGCCTACTTCGCCGCTAAATAGGGTTGAGTAGGGTTGCAATACTGCATAGGTTTTGCCTAAAAAAAGAAATTTGTAGGTTGGGGAGCCACTGCGTTGGACGGGTTCCCCGGCTTAAAGCAAGTGGCGTTTGAGGAACGAAACCCAACATTTAGTAGGGTTTGTTGGGTTTCGCTATTGCTCAACCCAACCTACGAATATTTTTAAACCGAGCGGTATTAAGTAGAGTTGCACAGCCATCAATTGTGTCAACTTCAGGTGAAAGTTATGATATTTTTGACCGCAGCCTGATTTGTGAGAATTGAAAGCCACAGATTCCCGACTTCGTAAAAGTTGTCGGGGATTTTGTTTTTCGTCAGCATTTAACAAATCTTCAGATGGGTAGATGTATTTTTATCCAGCTATTCACTAACGATCGGATAAAATTGATGCGGATTGAATTTACATTTATTTAAAATACAATATGTTTACCAGAATTCGTCGTCTTTTGAGCCAATTTTTCAGCAGAACAAGAACAATCAACAACGAACCACTAAATAAAGTCAGTTTAATTGTCATTATTATAATTGATATTTTTATCTTGATTAATGTTTTTACCGGACTCGATGATATTAGTAGATGGCATATCAGTCCGACTGAAGCTTATCCATGTTATTCAGAGTGGCAAAATTACCGGGCGAAAACCACTAAAGATAAAGACTATGAAATTGTTAGCCTTTCATTGTCTTCTTACACAAACAATCAATATAGTTTTCGGCGAAACTATCAACAAGCCGAAACAGGACATCTGGGTAAGGTTTCTCAAACGTGCTTGCAATATGCCGATTACAAAGATAAGATTAACAATCCTGAAAAGCAGCAAATCATTAGAAATATCGCTCAAAAACAAGCGAAAACCAGTAGGCTTGAACAAACCAATAGCACTATTCAATCTCAGTATGACTCAACGCTATTAGAAAAAATTGCCGGTCAAGGTCGCGAACAATCAATTAATCAAGTCAGTGCTGAAAAAGCTAAACAGACATTAGAAGAAAATAATCGTCAAGTTTCTACTCTGAAACAAGAAATTTCTACTCTGAAAAATGAACTGCTTGCCAAACCTGAAAGCATTAGTTTTATAACATTTATTAAAGATGACAACCGATTCCAAGAAGTTGACAAAGGCTATCATCAAGCATCATTTTGGTATCCCAGTATTCAGCTTGGTTTTCAGTCTCTCTTTCTTTTACCACTAATTCTCATTGCTTTATTAGTTCAGAAATTTGCCGAAAGAAGAGGATATGGACTCGTCTCGCTAATTAGCTGGCATTTGCTAGTTATCTTTTTTATCCCATTAATCGTTAAAATATTTGAATTTCTGCAAATAGGTGCAATATTTAAATTTTTATTTGATATAGTTAGCGCCATTTTTGGTGGTTTACTTTTCCTGATAAATTATGTTTATATCTTGCTGATTCCAGTTATTGGTTTTGGAATCATCCAGTTTTTTCAAAAATTTGTCTTTAACGCTAAAGTCCAAGCAGCTAGCAGAGTTCAAAAATCAAGATGTGTCAATTGTGCCAAGAAAATTCGACATCTTGATACTTACTGCCCACACTGCGGTTATTATCAGTATATTGAATGCCATAACTGTCATAATCTTACTTATAAGCATTTGTCGTACTGTAAACATTGTGGAACTTCTCAAGTTTCCAGTAGTTTGTAATTCGTGAAGTCATCGATCGCCTTTTAAATTTAGACATGGAAAAAGAGAAACAAATCAATAAAGAGAGTCAATCGCCGCTTGATTTTCTCAAAAACCTGTTGATTGCTCGTTGGCGATCGCTCTTACTCCTTTTGATCGGAGTCTATTTACCTTTACAGATTTTTGAAATCCTGACAGTGAGGATATGGGAGAATCAAGCGGGCTTTCCGTGGGATGTACCGATTCTGTTAGCAGTTCATTCTACAGAAAACCCACAGTTAGATGTTTTAGCTGTCACCCTAGCTACAATTGGGTTGCCTGGGACGGCGATGCTGATTTTGGGTGCGATCGCACTAATATTATTACTTCAAAAACGCTGGCGATCGCTAGCTTATTTACTCACCGCCTCAGCAGGAAGCGTCATCATCAACCGCACAGCAAAGCAATTAATGCATCGAGTGCGTCCACAATTGTGGGAGTCCATTGCGCCTGAGTCTAGTTTTGCATTTCCCAGCGCTCATGCGATGACGAGTGTAACACTGGTAGCAATTTTGTTATTTTTAACTTGGGCTACCTCTTGGCGCTGGTTGGTTCTCATATTCGGCAGCTTATACATCATCGCGATCGCGTGGTGTCGTCTCTATCTAGGGGTTCATTTTCCTAGTGATATTCTCGCAGGTTGGATGGTTGCATTAGGTTGGACAATTGGTGTCAGTCTGATTATCAAACCGTATATAACTATAGCCAAATCCGTAGATGGCGAACGTCCTAAAGATGAAACTACCTTACTCCCTGAAGAAATAAAGTTGATAAATGAGGAGTAATATCAGCCCTCACCCTAAATCCCTCTCCCAACGGAGAGGGACTTTGAAATTGGTTTAACTCAGTCAGACGATTGATTTACCGTCAAAAATAGATTGTCAAACATTTATAGTTGACGTTGAAAAACAAAAAGCGCAGAAATAATAAAATTCTCCTGCTGCTGATTGCGATACTTTTCGGTCTACTGACTTTACCATTTAACCTCTTGGTGATAGAGTTATCCAATAATTCATATCTATTTAAAACAACAATCAACATAACAATGAAAACATTGCGGGCTTTAACGCCGATCGCGCTGGGTTTACTCACGCTTATGGTCGCGAGTTCTGTGAATGCTCAAGCGATAATCGATACTGTAGACAATGGTAATTTAAGTGTGACGGGGATGACACGAGGAAGCGGTTGCACTGTCCTTTTTAGCCCTCAAGGGGAGCTAGTTCAAAATGGTCGTTCCTGTAGTTCAAGAGAAATTGGTAAAGCTCAAACTGCGATCGATACCTATCTCCGGGAGCAAGGCGCACCTGAGCGCAACAGTGACGACTCAATGCGGCAAAGACTGACCTTAATCTGCTACGGTGAAGGTCGCAAACCAAGTATTGAAAGCCGCAACAGCTATGAATGGAACTCACGTCGTCATCGCTATGAACCGCAAAATCGTGTAGAGTCTTCGACAAACGAGTTCGATTCCGAGGTTCAAGTCGAGATTCGTAATATGCAGGGAAAAATTCATCTGGGCGGAAGGCTCATCCCGCCAATTAATTCAGGCGGTACTAATGGATGGTGGAACCTCAACGATCTCCGTGTAACACCTGAGCAAATCACGGGGAAATACCGGGTGAATGGGCTAAATCATCCGCGTGTTGAGATCGATCGACGCAGTGGACGGATTGCCATTAATGGGATTGAGGATTTCCGTGGTACTTGCGATTCAGGCGACTGGAGCAGTGGCAGAACTCGTTTCTAGTCTGGCTACTTTTTGTCTAAGTCCCAATAAGTAAGGCCAGTTCATCCTGACTTTTGCCAATGGCGGTAGAGATGCGGTAACTGTATTTGGGAATGCGGCGAATAACGCATCATCTAGAATTGATCGCGGTCTTTGACATTAGCTTTAGACACAATTCGCCTCTACCATCTCTGCTTTCGCGGCTACAGAGAAACCAAATGAAGCGATCGCGGTTGTGACTGCTAAAAGCAAATTTTGAAGCTTCATGTTAAAAATGTATCGCGATTATTCAGGAAAATAACGAATCAGAATTGGTAAGGCGATCGCGAAGTGCCACTGGAAGTTAGAGATAAGAAGCTTTTGCGTCATGTGTCATATTTGATCGCGCTGCATAGGATTAATTGCGATGATAAATTTTCTAGTTTTGATTGTCTAGTCCCGGATTTCTCGCAAAGTAAAGATGTCAGTAACGAGCTGAATCCTCAATGCTGGCTAACTTGACCCGAATTTCTTATAAGAGTGTGGGAAGATGTGGCAGGGGTGGGAGTGTGGGAGGGCGTGAAGAAAGTGCTTCTCCTCTCTCCCCACACTCCCTGGATTTCTCACTTGTGAGAAATCCAGGTTGAGACTCTCTAAATCAAGACATCGATTTTATTCGCCACCATCGCTGAAAATAATGTTGTCGCTACGAATCCAACCAATTACTCCCGATTTCGGGAATTTAACTTGACACCAGTTAAGCTTACTACCACGTCTATCTTTATCTTGAACGCATTGCAAGTTTTGGACGCGATCGCTACCTAAACCGTAACCCTTAGTAGATGAATTGATAGTTGGTCTTGTACGTAGGTTAATTCTTCTCGCTCGTCCTCCAGATAGCCTCACCCAATTAGTTCTAGCGATGATATAAGGTTGACTTAACTGATTTATAACAGAAGGATTTGAGGTTACAGAAACATCATTAATTCCTTGCACTCGTTTATTAGTTATATTTGCTTTCACTGGAAAAGTCGCAGTAATTGATGCTAAAGATAAAACAGTGGTAACAAGTAATGTTGTCAGTTTCATGATTTTTGTTCGCCTAAATGTTGACAAATTAAACCTTAACTAGCCTTGTCTTAGGGAACTCCAAAAAATAAATTATCCAATTTGTCTACTCAACTAGACTTCTTTCTTCCTTGTCCCCCTTGTCTTCCTTGTCCCTCTGCGATTGAATATTTTTTTACTTGGAAGTCCCTTAACGCATTATTTAGCAATGGCTACGCCCGCCGCAGGCATCGCTAAAGTTTTCGGCCGATTGTGCCTTAAACAAGGAATGCGGGTTTCAGCTTTCTCAGCTACCTTTTAATACATCCTCTCAGTTCCCTCTAAGGGACTTTCAATTAAAAAATATTCCATCGCTTTGAGGGCAGGGGGAAAGAAAGTCGTTTTAACGTTCGTGAAATGGGATAATTTATTTTCTACAAGTCTCTAAATTGGATTGTTTTTCCAGATAGCAACTACTTCTGACAATCTCCTGAACCCCCCGTGTAAACGATCGATTGGTAGCGTCCTTGGTCTGTTTGGATTGTTACACAGTAGTTGGTTTTGCCTTCTAGCCAGTAGCTGTAGCCCGAATCATCACTCTTGACCCATCGATAGCCCCGTTTTTTCACTGCGTTTTCTGCCTGTCCTGCCCTTGCCCCCACTAAATCGCGCAACCGAGAGACGGTAGTACCCGCTTCAGGCTGACGCCCAGCAGCAACCCTATCATTTCTGTTACCTGAGTCTTGTCGATTGGCAGATGTATCCCAATAGACAAAAATCGACTCATTGGCGAGACGATAAATCTGTCCTCGATCGCCAAGTCCAGATTGTCGATAGGCAGCATCACCATTTCGATCGCGATAATTGCCGGGTCGATTACCCGAAGGGAGCAGGTCATAGCTACGACCATTTTCCAGTTGAATGCTAACCGCACCCTGCCGTTGGGAAAAGGTACAGGAACCAGAGGATGTAGCGCGGTCTTCTCCTTTTGGGAATACATCGCAACGGGCATTCACGGTATCGGCTTTGACGGATACGGGAAAACTCAAAGAAGCGATCGCCAGTGCTACCGCTAAAAATAAATTTGAAGATTTGATCGTCATAAAACTCCTGAGTTATGACAAGGAAGAGGACATTTTATATCATCCTCTAAATGTGCATTTGCGAATTGATGTTTGTAAATTCTTCTTAATCAGTAGATCGAACAGTTCATTAGACATCTTCAGCAACGCCAAATTAAGTAGGACTTACGCACGGGTAACGGAAAACGAACCACAGAGGGCGCAGAGTTCACGGAGGAATGAGAGTTTGAGAGGGTTTTTGCGTAAGTCCTATTAAGAACAGCCTTCAACATATTCGACTTCTGGCAATTTACCCGCTCTGAACTCAGTGACAAGTTTACCATCAGTCTCAAAGACTAGACGATAGTTGCGATCGCCACGGTCTTTTGGGATGAAAGTTAGGTAATGTCCATTTTGGACGTATTTATGAGGTGTGACTTGAATTTGTCCTGGGTAAAGAGACTTGATTCGCGCTTCGGTGTCGCCAATTTTTGCACCTTTGAAGGTAGTAATCTGATTATTTTCCCGCACATCTACTCTAGAAATCCGACCTTTTGTCACCATGAACGAAAGATTTTTGGGTTCATTTTCTGGCTTAACATAATAGCAATTATTATTTGGTGAATCGCCCACTAGCTTAGTACCAGCAGCCTTTGCCGCTTGAGGGACAGTCATGCCAACTTGTACTGTGCCAATACCGTTGATAAACAGTTTTGACTGATTCGTTAGTTTTGCCTTTGCGACAACTGTGCTAATAGTCAAAGAAGAAACTGTCAGCATTATGGTGACAAAAGTCAAGAATTTAGTTTTGCTATTCATAATTGAATATTTTCCTCAGTTAAGTCGATAATTTCATCGAAGCAAAAGTTGCGGACTAAATTTGCCAATTTTTCTGCCAAAGCAGAATGAGTTTGGGGAATTTGTTCAATTAGTTGCAAAATCCTTTCAGCATCGACTTCTACGGCTGCCTGATTCAATTCTATTAGCCATTGGGCAGGCATAATGGTAATTGCAGAGCGAAGATCCAAGATGGAAGATTGAGTATTCTCTAGGTTTTTGTCTGTTGCATCTTCGCTGTTTTCTTCTGCACAGACATAACGTACTTGCAAATATTCAGCGATTTTTTCAAAAATCACTTGCTCTCGGAATGGCTTACGAACCAAGTCGTCACAACCTGCGGCTAAGATACTTGCCTGTTGTTCTTCAAAAGCACTGGCAGTTAGGGCAATAATTACGGTGCGGAGATTTGTGGTTGTATTTTTTTCCCTGTCTCTAATCTCTTTAGTAGCATCGTAGCCGTTCATGACAGGCATCCGCATATCCATCCAAATTAGGTGAGGTTGCCAGGTTTGCCAAATCGCGATCGCTTCTTGTCCATTAGTCGCAGCTTCGATTTCAAAACCAATGCTACCAAGAAGTTGGACTATGAGATCGCGGTTTTCTTTACGGTCATCTACTACGAGAATACGGTAAGCAGGTTGGTCTGCTGCCAGCTTCAGTACGCGTCCTTTATTTAATTTTGGTGCAGCTTTTAAAGCTGCGGCTAAATTCACTTGAATGTCAAAGCTAAAAGTAGATCCTTGTCCAAGGCTACTAGTTAAGTGAATATCGCCTCCCAGCAACCGCACAAATTGACGGCTGATAGTCAGTCCGAGTCCAGTTCCCTCCTTAGTTTGAATACCACTTGTTGTCTGGACAAAAGGCTGAAACAGGTTATTCATTTCTGCTGCTGCTATTCCCCGTCCAGTGTCCTCGACTTCAAAGTGTAAGGATTGGGGATTGGATACAAGAGGCAGAGGGGCAGAGGGGCAGAGGGGCAGAGGGGAAAGACTTACTGCAACTTCTCCCTTGCTCCCTTGCTCCCTTGCTCCCCTGCTCCCCTGCTCCCCTGCTCCCCTGCTCCCCTGCTCCCCACTCCCCAAGCTTACCCGCAACGTTACTCCCCCAGTCTGAGTAAACTTGACGGCGTTACCCAAAAGGTTTATGAGAACTTGGCGGAGTTTACCTTCATCTGTTTGGATGTAACGCGGGAGATTGGCAGCCATTTCAAATTTGAGAAACAATTGCTTCGCCTGTGTCCGCACTTTGAACATCTCTTGTAGTGTTTGCAACAACAGATAAAGGTCGAAGTCTTCAGGGTTGAAAATGATTTGTCCAGCTTCAATTTTGGACATTTCCAAGACATCGTTAATCAGGTTAAGCAAGTGTTCTCCACTGCGGTTAATGGTAGCTAATGATTCGCGCTGGTTTGAGTTGAGGCTAGTGTCTCGCTCCATTAATTGGGAAAAACCCAAAATCGCATTTAAAGGGGTGCGGAGTTCGTGACTCATATTAGCCAAAAAAGCACTTTTGGCTCGGTTGGCAGTTTCGGCGGCTTCTTTGGCAATTCTCAGCGCTTCTTCTGCCTGGTGTCTAGCTCGACCGATCGCAATTATTTCACCTACCAGTTTCAATAGATTAATATCTTCTTGGTTCCAGGTTTTTGAGTAGTGAATCATCGCTGCACCAACAAACCCAACCACTCTCCCAGCATGAACCATTGGTACAGCTAGTATAGATTGAAACGACATACTTTCAAAAAGTTTTCGCTCAGGTAAATGCGGCGGTAAATCTTCTACACAAGAGATTTGTCGATGCCTACCACGGAGAATTGGCTCGTAGAAATAGGGGAAAACTTCCACAGGCGAACCTCTGGCAATATCAATCAATGGTGCAACATCTTCGCCACACCATTCATGGATCAGGTTGAATTCACGTTTATCCTGGGAGCATTCAAAGATGCAACTGTGTTCGGCATCAATAAATTCAGCGATCGCTTGCAGTGTAAAATTAATTGCTGTTGCTAAATCTTGGTCAATAAATTGCCGAGAAACGCTGCTGATTAAACTTTCGGCTTGAGTCCGACGTTGCAAAGCTGCTTCTGCTTGTTTGCGATCGCTAATATCACGAGCTACACCCACAATCTGAAAATTACCTTGGGCATCTTGTGTGCGGACTGCATTAGAAGTTAGCCAAACCCAGCTCCCACTGCGATGTTTAGCGCGGTACTCAGTCCCCGAAATTCCCTCACCTGTTGCCAGAATACTTTGGGCGACTTCTTGACATTTGGGCACATCATCGGGATGAGTAAAGAATGCCAAGGAATTACCCTCCATTTCGCTGGGGGCAAATCCGGTAGTCTTCAAGATATTTGGAGAAATATAGTTGAATATCCCATCAGGAGTAATAATAAATAGCACATCGTTAACCTTTTCAACGATAGTGCGGAACTTTAACTCGCTTTGCTGTAGGGCTGCTTCTGCTTGTTTGCGTTCCAATTCAGCACCGGCACGGGCAGCAAAGATTTTAACAATCAGTTCCCGTCCCGGATCGGGTTTCATGGGTTTGACATCTATCACTGCGAGATGTCCAATGATTTCGCCGGATGAACTGGTGAGAGGAACGCCAAAAAAACTCTCGGCATTCATCTTCACTAAATCGGCATCTTCTGGGAAACTAGTTTGCACTGCTTGCGGGTAGTGACACATGTTCCCTCGCAAGGTGTGTTCGCAAGGAGTACCGTGCAAATCATATTCCAAGTTCTCCTTAATAGCCCCATTACACCAAAATGCCAAAGTGCGGACTCTCGTTTTTGGATCGTCATCAAACTCAGTCACTAAGGCATATTGAACCTGCAAGACTTCGGCAAGGTAACGAACGCAAGAATTGAAAAATTCATTGCCTGTTTTCGCTGCTGTACCCTCAACAATTAAGCGTAAAGCTTGTTCTTGCTGTTTGCGATCGCTAATATCTGTAAAAACAGAATCCAAACAGGATTCTTCGGCGTTGAGACGAAGTGATAACAGTACCCAAACAACAGATCCATCCAAGCGTCGCAGTGCTACTTCAAAATTGCGAACTTCGCCGGACTCTTCTAACTCTGCTAACATCTGCACCCGATCTTCTGGATTGACATATAAATCAGTTGTGAAATACTTGCCAATTAAGCCAGCAGCAGAGGTAAAACCTAATATCTCAGCACCACGTTGATTAGCATCGATAATCAATCCATCTTTTTGGCAGGTGCGAAAAATCCCCACCTGGGAATTTTCAAAGATGTTGCGGTATTTCATTTCACTACGACGCAAAGCTTCTTCTACTTGCTTGCGTTCTGTGATGTCACGTCCCACGCCGGCGATCGCAATTTCACCATTGGGAGTGTTAATTGTGGAAGTATTAAAGTTGAACCATCGCCAGCTACCATCTTGGTGTCGCAATCGCACTTCAATATTAGTCAGCTTTTCGCCAGTTATCGCCCTTTGTAAGGCAGTGGCGCTAATTGCTAAGTCTTCAGGTTTGGTAAACTCCACCACAGAATGACCTTCGATTTCCTCTAGGCTGTAGCCCATAAGTGCAGTCACATTCGGCGAGTGATAAGTAAAAATTCCCTCTGGTGAGAGGACAAATATCAGATCGTTGGCATTTTCAACAATGCTACGGAATTTTAACTCACTTTCCTGGAGGGCTGCTTCGGCGCGTTTGCGTTCTGTGGCATCAGTACCAACTGAAAGAATTTCGATTAAATTTCCTTGGGCATCTAAAATGGGTTTATTCGCCCAGACAATCCAGACGCGATCGCCATTTTTACATAAGTTCTCGTTTTCGTTAAATAGATAATTTTCTGGCTGCTGACAAATATCAACCATTAATGTCTGCAAATCGCGCCCAGAAGTTTCCGTTTCTGGAACAATTGTACCAATAACATTGCTTCCGATAATCTCATCTACATCGAAACCAAAAAGCCTTTGACCGTAGTCATTTAAAAATATAATGTCACCATTGCCATCCCAACGCAGAATGATACAGTTGGCTGTTTGCACCAAATCGCGGTACTGAGCTTCGCTTTGACGTAACGCTTCTTCGGTGCGTTTGCGAGCAGTAATATCCCGGACTATTGCTAAGATGTGTCGCTTGCCATTGTAAATGCAAGTCGTTCCTTTGACTTCCACATTTATTAAACTGCCATCTTTGCAGATATCAACTGCTTGTCCATAAAATTGCTCGCCACATCGTGTTTTATCGACAAACTCTAGAAAAACAGAATGTGAGTCTGGGTGAATATAACGAGATGGATGTAAAGTGAGAAATTCTTCATAAGAGTAACCGTGCATCTGACAAGCCGCTGGATTAACTTCGGCGACTTTTTCAGTCTCTATGTCAGTAATAAATAGTCCATCATTGATTGCTTCAAAAATACTGCGATATTGTAATTCACTTTGTCGCAGTGCTGCTTCTGCTCTTTGGCGTTGGGTGATGTCGCGGAAGCTCCACACTCTACCAATAATTTGTTCGCCGATGCGCTGAGGGCAAGAGTAGCGCTCAAACACTCTGCCATCTTCTAGTTCTAACCAGTCGTAACTAACTAATTCCGGCTGTGAATATAATTCTCGGACTCGTTGCAAAAACTCATCGGGGTCTTTTAGTTGATTTGCCAGATACGCTAGTCGCTGAGTACAATCTGGTTCCGTGAAAAGTTCTGGTGGAATTGACCACATTTCTAAGAACTTTTGGTTATAACTAGTAATATTACTTGAGCTATCGACTACTAATATACCGTCTTGAATCGATTCAAAGATAGCGCTTAACAAAGATAGAGAATTTTCTAAAGCTACTTGGGTTTGTTTGCGTTCGCTAAGATCCCGCCCTAAAACCACCAGAGCTTTGCGTCTACCATCCTGGTGAAATAGGGGAGCTTTAATCATATCTAAACTGCTCACTGTCCCATCAGGGCGAGGAACAGCTTCTTCTACCCGATGCACATATCCCAATTGCCAAGCTTGTTCATCTGTTTTATCGCAGTTGAGCAAAGCATCGCGATAAAAATTGCTAAATTCCGCCAGTTCTGAATCTGTTTTGCCTTGATAATCAACGCCTTGTAGCTCTAAAAATTCTAGGTTAGCCTGGTTTGACAGCAGCCATTTTCCCTCGCTGTCTTTTAAACAGATAATATCGGGTGTAGCGTTAATTAATGTCTGCAATCGCTCCTCAATCTCTTGCAAGGATTCTTGAGTTCGTTGAGTCAATGTGATATCCCGAATCACCAGTATTGCACAGCGATCGCCAGTCATTCCGGTACAGCTACCAGAAATTTGTAGTGTTATTTGCTCATCTTGCTGCAACTGATAATTTTTTGTTTCATAATCTCCATTGAGTATCTGCACATCAGGATAGCAAGGCAAAGCAACTGGTTGTCCTAATTGTGTGAGTGGTAGCAAGTCAGTTAACTTCGCACCGCAGACAGTAGCGTGAGATTGGTTTACCAGAGACTCAAAGCGAGAATTGCACCATTGAATGAGTCGATCTTCTCCTACCCAGACTACAGCATCAGCGATCGCACCCAGTGTTACTTCCATTTTGTTCACAGTGGCTTGCAATTGCTTTACCTGCTCTAGCTGTTGTGTACTCATCAACAATTCCTCTTAAATAACTCGTAATTCGTAATTATCATGAATTAGGTACTATACAAATTAATGATAATGTGGTATATATCGCACTAATAAATCTGTATAGTGATTGTATCGTTAGTCCCTGACTGAAATATTCGACTACAGCAAAACTACATATTATCTTCAAAATTTTACCTAAGTAGGGATAATATTATGTCCGCTTGATTACTTATTAAACCCGAATCACCGCACCCCCAACCCCTCCCCGCAGGCGGCTACGGTGTATACACAAGTCTTTGAGAGTTGCCTCACAGCGTTTAGATCCCCCCTAACCCCCCTTAAAAAAGGGGGAACCAGAGTCAAAGTCCCCCTTTTCAAGGGGGATTTAGGGGGATCTTCAACGATTTTGGTTTTATACAAAGCAGGACTTACGCAAAATACCTCTCAAACTCTTATTCCTCCGTGTTCTCTGTGCCTCTGTGGTTCGATTTTCCGTTACCTGTGCGTAAGTCCTACAAAGATGTGTGTACACCGTAGCCGCAGGCGGGGAGGGGAGACAAAGCACAGCTTTGGCGGGGTGGGGTTCTTTTATTATGGGTAATTTGGCAGACATGATATAAGCCCTAGCAACGCCCAACGCCAAATCAACAAATGCGATCGCCGAAATAAATAAAACCCTTGCAGTATGGTAATTACGAATAACGCCCAGCGGCTACTTGGTATAAAGATTGTATCGTTAGCCCATCATTGGGGTATTCAGCTACGGTGAAATTACATATTACCTGAAAGCGATCGCCATTGAAGGCTGGGAATATTTGCTGGCGGAGAGTAGTTAAAATCTCACTGAGGCGATGGTTTACTTCTGTTTTTGTTAACCCAGAAACTCCCACGACAAATTCACCATTACCCCAATAACCTAGCACTTCACCACTGCAAAATACCGATTGGAATAAACGACTCCATCTTTGCAATACCTGGTTTCCAACTTGATGACCATACTTAATATTAATTTGATGAAAATCAGTCACACTTAAAATTATCAAGCAAACAGATTGCTGATTTTTCTCAGCTTGAGCAATTAGGTGTTGCAAGTCGCGGTTAGACTGAAACTGATTTGCTAGTCCGGTTAAAGGATCTTTAGTAGAAAGCGATTGTAGTAAACGGCTACGTTCTAAGCGATGGGTAATGCGTGCCAACAGTTCTGCACCCACAACAGGTTTAATCACATAATCATCTGCCCCAACAGCAAACACTTGTTGCACAGTTTCCATCTCTCGGTGAGCAGTCAGAAACACAATCGGTAATTCCTGCCATTGGGGATCGGTACGAACTGCTCGGCAAAGTTCGATACCATTTATATGAGGCATTTCCACATCCAAAATCAACAAATCCGGTTTAGTAGATTGCAATACTTCCCAGAAACGTAACGGATTTTCTAATCCTGTCATCCGCATACCCCACGGCTCTAACATTGGGCGCAGTGCTGCTAAAATTAGTGGGTCGTCATCTACTGCCAGTATATTTACCCGCAAAGAGCGAGTACGTTGTAATATTTGGGATGAAACATCCCAAACTTGAGCAGCTGTTACAGGCTTGACCAAAAAACCCCGTGCCCCATACTGAGCCAAAGTTACGCGTTCTACTAACTCATCAGTTGCAGCCAGCACCAGAACGGGTACGGGTGGAGTACGCGTTGCTAAGTCCGAAAGTAGTGCCAAACTTTCTTTACGCCAGCCGATATCATCTATATTTAGCACTACTAAATCTGGAGATGTGGTTTGGAGAAAGTTTTTTGCATCCTCTAAGTTGCTGATTTGCTGCCAGCATATTCCCATGCACTCAACCAGTTGTTGCAACTGAGAACCTAGTTGCAGATTCGGGTCAATTAATATCAATCGGCTACTAATTTCGGGTGCGATCGCAGTAGAAGTTTGGTAATCTACATTTTGCCCCATCAGGTTGATGATGTTACCCAAATCTTCAATCAGCCCCAGCAATTGCCGCTTTTCACTTACTGACAAATCGCCATCTTTCCCTAAAATCTGTTCAATTTCCCGCGCTAGCAGAGTGCCATTGTCTTGCTCAAACATTCCCAACACACCAGCTAGTTTGTGCGCCTCTCGTTCTCCCGATTTACGTAACTCCCCAGTCAGCGTTTTACCAGATAGTGCTGCCGCCAATTCTTGCAGTACCGTCAACCGCTGCACCATCAACCCCTGATATTGCTTCCACAAGCCACCCATCGCTTGCTGAAACTGCTGTTCAACATCACGATTAAGAATTCGAGATTTTTCTTCCTCCCCCTGCTCCCCTGCTCCCCTGCCCCTCTGCTCCCCTGCCCCTCTGCTCCCCTGCTCCCCTCTTCCCGCAACAGGATTCAGCCGATATCCCAAACCATAAACATTTTCAATCCAGTCTACTGCTCCGGCTGCTTTCAACTTTTGTCGTAAGTATTTGATGTGCGATTTTACAGTCTCCTCTTGGGGTGGATCGTCAAAAGTCCACAAATGTTCAATGATATCCCCCCGACTAAAAACACGCGATGGATTCCGTAAAAATAGCTCCAGCAAACTATATTCTTTAGCTGTTAATTCCAGCAGTTTGTTATTATATGTGACTTCGCAACTACTGGGATCTAGCCGTAGCGCGCCTACTTCCACTATAGGAGTACAGGGGCGATCGCCTCGACGGATCAACGCTCGTATCCGTGCTTGCAGTTCTTCCAAGTCTAAAGGTTTGATCAGATAATCGTCTGCACCTGCATCAAGTCCCTGAATCCGCTCTCTACTACCATCTTTCGCCGTCATCAAGAGAATCGGAGTGAAGCAACCACCAGAACGCAATCGCTGACACAATGTAATTCCGTCTAGTTTTGGTAATCCTACATCTATTAGTAACAGGTCATAGTTCGTACTTTGCGTGTATTCCCAACCCATTTGTCCGTCTTGTACGACATCAACAACATAGTGTTGCTTAGTCAGAGACTTCAACAAGACACTTGCTAAAATTTCTTCATCTTCGATTAGCAAGATTCTCATACACCCGTCCAAAATATAATTTGCTACTTCACCCAAAAAAATAGTACAGTAGGTGGCTATTTTTCTACAAGAAAAAAATATAAGAATTTAGCAAGTCTTCTTATTTCGGTTACATTGAATTCACCTTATACCTAACTATTAACTCCTCGCTCTAAAAAATGGTTCCTTCCAAACGAGTTTATTTATTATTGGTTTTGGGTATTGCGATCGCCCCGATCCTATCCTTATTTATCAGCATTAGAGCAATCATCGCGCTCGCTGTGCTATTTGATGCAATTATTCTCGGACTGATGGTTGCAGATGGTTTGCGGGTGCGGCGTTCTCGCGTGCAAATTACCCGCGAATTACCGTCACGATTATCCATTGGGCGAGATAATCCAGTAGTGCTAAAGGTGACATCGCCAAATACCGATGCCCAAATTGAAATCCGCGACTATTATCCAACAGGATTTGGCGTGTCTGCACCTGGACTCAGCGCCATTATTCCCAGTAACAGCACTGAGGAATTAACGTATAGTGTCCACCCGACACAGCGGGGAGAGTTTCCTTGGGGGAATATCCAAGTCCGACAGTTGGGGCTTTGGGGGTTAGCTTGGGATGATTGGCAAATTTCTCAAAGTCTGCCAGTGAAAGTTTATCCTGATTTAGTGGGATTGCGATCGCTCACAATTCGTCTGACACTGCAATCATCAGGATCGATGCGCCAATCTCGCAAAACTGGTATTGGCACGGAGTTTGCCGAACTGCGAAACTATCGCACTGGTGATGATTTGCGGTTTATTGATTGGAAAGCTACTGCCCGTCGGGTTGGGGCTTATGGTAATGCCATGCCACTGGTGAGGGTTCTAGAACCAGAACAGGAACAAACATTACTGATATTACTCGATCGCGGACGGCTGATGACGGCAAAAGTGCAGAATTTGCAGCGATTTGACTGGGGATTGAATGCAACTTTATCCTTAGCCTTGGCAGGTTTACATCGAGGCGATCGCGTGGGTGTTGGTGTATTTGACCGCCAAATGCATACGTGGATTCCCCCAGAACGCGACCAACATCATTTGAATCAATTAATCGATCGCTTAACTCCAATTCAACCAGTATTATTTGAATCTGATTATTTGGGAGCAGTGACAAATGTTTTGCAGCGACAAACTCGGAGGGCGCTGGTAGTAGTGATTACTGATTTAGTTGATGTCACTGCCTCTACAGAACTCCTAGCCGCACTCTCCAAGTTAGCACCCCGCTACCTTCCATTTTGCGTAACTTTGAGAGATCCACAAGTCGATCGTCTAGCACACACTTTTACAGATGATGTTGCAGGTGCTTACACCCGTGCAGTAGCACTAGATTTATTGATGCAACGACAAGTAGCTTTTGCCCAACTGAAACAAAAAGGTGTATTGGTGCTAGATGCCCCAGCAAATCAAATTGCCGATCAGTTGGTTGAGCGATATCTGCAACTCAAAGCGCGAAATCAACTTTAGTAATTGTCACTCTAACTTGTGTATTTTTATTCATTGAAGAAGAATTCAGAAGTCAGAATTCAGGAGTCAGAATCAAGACGCTCGTTCGCGTAGCGTGTCGCAGACAAGACTCGCTTGCCGCCGACGCTATCCGTCAGCGATGCACTGAGTTTCGACTGCGCTTAACTACCGCCGAGCGTTGTGTCATACAGAATACCTAACTGAATTCTGACGACTGACGCCTTTATTCTGTTCAATTATTTAGCGGAGGCATAAACTTTGCTTAAAATTATCCAGGTAGAGACTGATGAACATAAACTTCAGATACAAGAGGTATTTTGGGAATATTTTAATGAGACTAAGTTGATATTCAGCCATCAATTCGGCATCAATTTAAATGCTAATACATTCTTTGAGCAATATATGACTCAACTCCACGAATTTCTACCCCCTTCAGGGCGCTTGCTTTTGGGGCAATATGAGGAAACAATAGCTGGCTGCGCTTGCTTGCGAAAGATTGGTGAAGATATTGGCGAAATTAAAAGAATGTATGTAAAACCAGAATTTCGCAGAAAAGGAATCGGTCGGTCTTTATTAAAAGCTATCATCAATGAAGCTGCCTACATTGGTTACTCAAGGATACGTTTAGACAGCGCCCCTTTTGCAAAAGAAGCACACGCACTTTATCATGTATTTGGCTTTCAGAATATTGAGCCGTATTTGGAAAAAACCGAGATTCCTCTCGAAAATCGAGCAAACTGGATTTTTATGGAATTAGTTTTAAAATGATCGATATTCGTTGTGAAACTCTGTCAGACTACACAGCAATAGCTGAGGTGAATACATTAGCTTTTGGGCAGGAAAACGAAGCTAAACTTGTAGAAAAAATTCGCAATTCCGATCGTTATATTTCAGAACTTTCTCTAGTTGCAGAGGTTGAAAATATTGTAGTCGGTCATATTTTATTCAGCTACATTGACCTAGTAGGTGAAGAAACACTCCAGGTTCTAGGTTTAGCACCTTTGGCAGTTCATCCACAATTTCAAAAACAAGGAATTGGCAGCGCACTAATAAAAGCAGGGTTAGAAATAGCAGAAGCAAAGAAAGAAGCCATAGTAATTGTACTTGGTCATCCCCACTTCTATACTCGCTTTGGTTTTCAGCCTTCTGTTGTTTATGAAATCGAGTCTCCTTTTCCAGTACCAGAAGAATTTTTCATGGTGAAAGCACTACAAAGTTATCAAAAGCAGTATAAAGGCAAGGTTGTTTATCCAGCTACTTTTGATGAAGTATAATATTATCCCCACGTTAAATCAGTTAAAGCAAGAGACGCATGAATCGTCGTTAAGACGAAAGACTATTGTAGAGACGCCGATTTATCGCGTCTTTGTGATGGATTTATCACGTCTTTATGTAATAAATTAGATTTTTCAAACAGCGTCTGAGTTAAGAGCGTTTAAAATTACTGGTGATGAAACTACACCCTTTGCCTCTAACGCAGCTGCAACCCTTAAAATTAAGGCTTCATTATATGGTGCTGCAATCAATTGCACACCCAAAGGTAAGGCATTTGGGCGCTGAATGGGTACTGATAAAACTGGTAAACCAATGAAAGATAATGGTTGAGTAAATAGTCCTAAATGAGGACGGACAAGAATTTCTTCGCCATCCAAAATCATGGTTTGTTGACCAATTAATGGTGCAGAAATTGGTGTAGTTGGGGCAAGAATGACATCGACATTTTGAAAAACTTCCCGAACGCGATCGCGATACCATCTTCTAAATCGTTGTGCTTGGATATACCAGCTACTAGGAATTAACGCTCCAGCCAAAAAGCGATCGCGTGTTGCTGGATCAAAATCTTCAGGACGCAATCGCAACTTATCCAAATGCAGATTTGCACCCTCGCTAGCTGTAATCACAAAGGCTGCTGCACGGGCGCGGTGTGCTTCTGGTATGATTACGTATTCAGTAACATCTATTGCATCAGCTACTTTTTGCACTGCTGCTAAAGCTGCCGGTTCTGCACCTTTGGTAAAATAATCAGCTGCAATCGCAATTCTAATATCAGAAATATCTTGTTTGAGTTGTGGTAAACATAATTCAGGTGGACGCTTTGTACAAATGGGATCGCGATCGTCTTCTCCCTGAAGCACATCAAACACCGTAGCGATATCCTGCACCGAACGCGCAAAAGAACCAATGTGGTCAAAACTACTAGAAAATAAAGCTACCCCAGCACGAGATAATCTTCCATAAGTTGGTTTGAAACCAAAAACGCCACACAACGCCGCCGGAACGCGAATGGAACCATTAGTATCAG
The DNA here is from genome assembly GCF_963920915.1 of Nostoc sp. PCC 9305. Classification (NCBI taxonomy): domain Bacteria; kingdom Bacillati; phylum Cyanobacteriota; class Cyanophyceae; order Nostocales; family Nostocaceae; genus Nostoc; species Nostoc sp. PCC 9305. Next base: position 10,981 of record NZ_CAWUDN010000022.1, on the reverse strand, counting down.
AACCCAATGTCAGCGGTACTAACCCAGCCGCAACCGCCGCCGCCGAACCACCCGATGAACCACCAGCAACTCGCTGTAAATCATGGGGGTTGTGAGTAGCACCGTAATGGGAGTTTTCTGTTACAAACCCATAAGCGTACTCATCCATATTCAAAGCACCAAGCAAAACAGCACCCGCTTGCTTCAACTTCACTACTGCGGTTGCATCTTGACTAGCTTCTGGGTTTTCTGCATTGATTTTCGATCCCGCTAGAGTTGTAAAACCAGCGATATCAAAGAGATTTTTCACCGCAAAAGGCACACCAGCAAGCACTCCAGGATGATTACCTTGGGCAATTTCCCTATCAATCAGTGCTGCATCTGTTAAAGCTGTCTCAGCAGTTATAGTCGTAAAACAGTTGAATAGATGATTTCGCGTTGCTATTCGTGCTAGCGCAGCTTTCGTAACTTCCACTGCGCTAACTTTACCTTCGCGTACAGCAGTTGATATGGTTATGGCATCGGCTGAATCAAAGTTCATGCTGAAATATTAAGAGATAGCACGTTTAGCTTTTTGAGTAATAGCAGTCAGCAATAGTTTTTGCTTCAGTAAAACATCAAGATAGCTATTCTTGAAGCAATTATGGTTCAAAAACTGGTGCAACTTCAATTTCCTCTGGTAAAGGGAAAGAATTTACCAGATTAGCGATCGCCATAATTCTCTCAAAATTTGCCACCACATCATCACGATACTCATCTCCAATCTCTAAATCCAACAACAACCCCATCAGATCGACATACTCACTCACATCAAACTCTTCTCTTTTCATTTCTCTTCCTTTGCGGTATCCTGCGGCAAGCCGTACCACTTCGTGGAAGCAAGGCTACGCGTAGCGTCTCGTAGAGAAGCGTCTACGTTATCTTAAACTTATAATTTCTTGTGAGAACTGAAATGCGATTAATTTGATACAGTAAACCCGGCTGTTATTTATGTGAAGGCTTGCAAAGAAAGCTAAGAACAAATCCAAAATCTCAGTTTCGAGTTGGAAGTGAGGGATATTTACGACTCGTGAAGATTGGTTGAGTGCGTATGAGTATGAGGTGCCAGTAATTTATTTAGCGAACCACAGAGGCGCGGAGGACACAGAGGGGAGTGAGAAATTAGATTAATTTGGTTTTCCATAGTAGACTCCTTTACCGTCGGTGCCAATGAAGACTAGCCCAAATTGCTGTCTGCTAGCTTCCATCACGTTCGGGACATCGCCAATGGGATTTAGAGGATTAGAGATGTTTGTCCATGTTTGCCCTCGATCCAAAGAACGGAAAATTCCTTTTCCCATACCAATAACTTTGCCATATAAATATAGTGCTGGAATTTTACTTCCGGTTTGTGGCTTGCCAAAAGCAAATAAATTAGCTTTCTCCACACTAGCTATTTTGGCAAACTTCGCACCACCGTTTGTTGAACGATAAAGCCCATTAGAATCAAGACTGATCCAAACTTCGCTACTCACTCCCGGAACTGTTTTGAGCATAGACCAATCTTCGCTAGGAAGTGTTGAGTTGACAAGACTGAAGTATGCGGCTCCATCCTTACTGCGGTAGACTTTGCCACCGTTGTAGTAGTAAAAAATATTGCCATTTACTTTGTCTGATGCCAATGGTTGACCCCAGTACCACGGCCCTTTGGGCCCATTGGGTAAACCTGATACTCCACTCCAAGTAGCTCCACCGTTAGTTGTACGTATAGGTTGTTTCTCGCTGGCGATCGCTACAAACAAACTTGGATTAGTTGCAGACATAGCTACCCGTAGTGGCATAGTATTCTGCGGAAATGAGAAAAAGTTCTTCCAGGTATGTCCGCCATCTGTGGAAGTTCCTCCTGTAAAGGTATTGAACCCTCGATGTCCGCCAACGCGTACCATACGTAAGGGATCTTTTTCACTGTAGGCAATGCTGTATGTTTCTTGATACCAAGGGCCGTTACTACCACCCAATTGAGTAGATGGGTAAGTATCTAATTTCTGGCCATGGTTAAAGCCTTCTACATCAGCCATACCGCTTAACAATAGCGAGCCTTTTGGAGGTGAGACGAGTTCAAAAGCAACTGTTCCCTCATGTCCTTTTTCATAGTTAGACCACATAGGCTTGCTAGCATTGATATTGTCTGCCTGCCAGGTTCCGTACCAGTCTGTTAACCAAACTTTGCCAGCAATATTTGGGTCAAATTCAATCGCTGAGGCCGCAGAAGCAAAATACCAGTTTGGCCACCAAGGTACTTGAGGATTCAATGAATGGCTTTTCTGTTGCCATGTAACTCCACCATCGGTAGATTGAAAGACTCTAGAGTAATTAGTACTTTCATGGTATTGGTCATAAGTAACTAAAACGTGATTAGAGTGATTGGGATCTACAGAAAGCCCATTAAATGAAATAGTTTTGATGTTAGTTGGCGTAATATTGCTCCAAGCCCCATTTACATATTTGCTAACTCCTGAAGTGTGCGTTACATACAGTACTCCATTGCTATTCAGCGCCATTCGATTTGCTTTTGATGGGCTTCCGGCTATTCTGCTCCAGGTAACACCTGTATCGGTAGACTTATATATCCCGTCCCCATAGGCATTTGCATAAACCAAGCCAGAATTCTTTTTACTAAACAAAATTCCTGTAATACCAATGGATGCATTGGGTTTTCCAGAGAAAGAACTTACTTTCTTCCATGTTTGACCAGCATTCATCGACTTCCATAGCCCATCCAAACGCGAACCAAAGAAGATGATATTAGAATTAAATGGATTAACTCCCAGCCTTTCCCCCGTCCATCGCTTAGTTTCGTTGCCACCCATTGGCAAATCTATGTTTAGTTTGTTCCAGGTTTGACCTTTATTGGTCGATTTGAAGATTGTTCCTAAGCCAGCCTTAGTATATTTGCCTGCTGCGATATAGACAACATTTGGATTGCTAGGGTCAAGCGCTAATCCTTCTCCGCCATAGTAGTTACTTTTATCGTAAGTGAAGTGATCTGTTAATGGCGTCCATCTCTTCTCTAGCGAATTCCAACGATAGAAGCCACCGATATCGGTTCTAATGTAGGCTAAATTCTTCTCTAAAGGATGCAGATAAATATTGGTAACATAGCTTCCTCCCCCTATAGAGACTTGATTCCATTGATACCCAGATGTAATGCTGCGACTAGGTTCAACGGTTGTAAGTGCTACGGTTGTAGCTAGAACGAGCATAGAAAAGCGGATTATTTTCCTTAAAGGAATATGGAACAAGCGAATGCTCATATAGTCTCATTTGTAAAGGACTGGAGTCAGAGATAATACTTAGCAAATAAGACTAAGCAGTATAAAATTAAGTGAAAATGCGGTATGCATTTTCCCCTGAGTTGGAAGATGACGTAATGACTGCTAATAGCTGATTGTTGATATAAATGTTTTGGCAAAATAAAAATACTTTGTCAATGTTTTTATGAAGTTTATGTATACTTTGTTATAACTACTTAGATTTATATATGATTGAATACATAGGTTTTTACTGCTGCTGAATAGTATAAAAAAATACTAAAACTTATTTTATATTTACACCACAAGAATAAGTTTCCTTGTTTGTTGCAGCACCGACATTGATTTGGGATGAAAATGAAGCTAGACGACTTGCATAAAAATATCTAGAAGTTCCCGTAAAGGCACAAAAAATACCCTAAAATATGCCTCCTGCCAGTTATCTATTCAGAATATTCAACATTCGTGCAAGAGGTGTATTGAATAGCCGTAAGTTGCCGAATATGAGAAAGAAAATTCAATCTCTCGATCTCAGATTCTGCGCGTTATCCTACAGAAACGCCTAACAGCAAACTGCATCTCTGCGTGAGAACAAAAATTATTTTACTCACCAGGCAAAATCAACCACCCCCATTAGTGTTTTATAGCAGTTTTCATGTATTTGAACTACACCTGTCGTAGGGGCACGAGGCCTTGCGCCCCTACCGCTATCACAGGATTTAGGTGCCTTAGAAAATCTCACATTCCTCCAACAATTTAATTAAGTATTTTTTGAAATATTAAAAATCCCTCTAAAGTCAGAGATATATTCTGTGCTGTGGTAGAGGATTTTTTGATTCTACTTCAGTATTTTAGTAAATAAACAAATTTTCCTGCTATTGAACTCAAATTAGTCTCTTTAGCTAGAGATATAAACAATTTTAAAATGATAGCAGATAAATGGTCTAGAATAACAATAAAAAACATGGATAACAAAAATAAACTTGAGAGTAACAAAAATAATCTTAATTTAAATCGTGACAAAAAAGAGGATGAAACTAATATAAATTCATTATCTAACGAACCCAAACAGTTAACTAAAACAATTAGTATAGATGGTCAGCGTCCAGTTGATCCAAGTAACATTCGGATTAAGGAAACAATTGATATAGATGGTCATCGCCCAATTGCAAAAGATAAAAATCATAGCGATCGCACAATTGATATAGACGGTCAACGCCCGATCGCTGAGAGTAATTTTGAAGAACATGATATGCTACCTCTAGACGGTAAGCGTCCAATTGACCCTAGTGATTTAGAGATTGAGAAAATTATTGACATAGATGGTCAACGTCCGATCGCCAAGAGTAATTTTCAAGTTCAGGATACCCTAGAGATAGATGGTAGCCGCCCAATAGTTTCAAATAACACTCCTGATTCGCAAATACCAACAGATTACGTAGACTAAAATCACAACCTTTCTTGACACTGTAAAGTAGTGAAGATAAAACAAGGGTACTCAGTAATCTACGTTGTTAGCATAGACTAACGCTATACCAATTATCTGTGAAGTTGCACATTATTTTAACCCCTCGCAACCTCGACTAAAATCACAACCTTTCTTGACACTGTAAAGTAGTGAAGATAAAACAAGGGTACTCAGTAATCTACGTTGTTAGCATAGACTAACGCTATACCAATTATCTGTGAAGTTGCACATTATTTTAACCCCTCGCAACCTCCCCGATGCTTTGGGGAGGTTGCAAGGCGATGGGGTTGTTTCTATGCGTCTTCATAAAGAATTGGTATAGATGATATGTTAGTGTTGAATCGCAGATGTTATAGCATCGCCATGATTATTTATTATTTATGCTTGCTGTAGTGATTTTAGGTCTGACTATAACAATAAATGCAAGCAAAGTAAAAACTAACATCTGCCAAGTCACCAAATTCCAGCCACCAAGATTCCAGCATAATAGACCAATGCTAGTACCAACAGCACCACCAATAAAATAGGTAGTCATGTAAACTGTGTTGATGCGACTGTTTGATTGAGCATCAAGAGTGTATATCCTGGCGACATTGGTAACTTGAATTGCCTGTACACCTACATCTAGTAACAATACAGCAACAGCGATCGCCAGCGCTGAATTAGAAGCAATTTTAGCAATTACTAAACTTACAATCACCAGAGATACAGAAATAGTTAAGGAACGTTGGGAATTACCTCGATCGGCTAATTTACCAAAAATTGGTGCCATTAATGCACCTGCGATCGCCACAAAGCCATACATCCCAATTGTGTCAGATTGAAAATTAAAAGGCGCTCCGCTTAAATGGAAAGTCAACGTTGTCCAAAAAGAGCAAAAGACACCAAACATTAATCCCCCAATTAAAGATGTTTCTCTCAATAAAGAAAAACGTTTTAATTGTTGAAGCGTTGATTTTAGTAAATCAAAATAATCACCACTGTATTCATTATTTACATTAGGCAAGTAAATCTTTAGTAAGACAGTAACAATTAAAATCATTCCTCCTGAAAATCCATATACATAACGCCAACTCAAACATTCAGCAATATATCCACTAAAAACCCTTGCTCCTAAAACTCCAATCAATATACCAGTAAAAATACTGCCTACAGTTTGACCTGTAGTTACTCTATCTATACTTGCTGCTAAAGGCAGAATAACCTGAGCGGAGACTGTTGTAATTCCAATAGCTACGCTCAAGATCCAAACCTGGAGGATATTTTGTGAAAACGTCATGACTATCAACAAACAAAACAAACATATAAGTAAGGAAAGAATTAATGTCTTTTTGTTGATTTTATCGCCCAAGGGAATTAAAAAGAAAAGCCCAAAACCGTAACCAACTTGCGAAAGCACAGATATACTACCCGCTTCACCTTCACTAACTTGAAAAGAAGATGCAATATCTTTGAGAATTGGCTGATTATAATAAACGTTAGCAACACACACACCAGATGCGATCGCCATAATCAGTACCTGAAATTTAGTTAATCCGTTACCTGAGATTTGTTTTTCCATTCAACCTAAGTTACTATAATTTAGTTGCTTGAGGACTTTTTTCTTTAGCTTCATCTGTGTTTATCAAAACAGAATTCAGGAGTCAGGAGCCAGAATTCAGAATTAATTTTGAACGAAAGAGCGGATAGCATAGCGTTAGCGTTCGCGCAGCGTCTCATAGAGAGAAACAAGCGTTGCGTCTTGATTCTGACTTCTGACTCCTGACTTCTGACTTCTGACTCCTGACTTCTGACTCCTGACTTCTGACTTCTTCTTCAATAGTTATTAGTTTTCCTGGTACCAAACCGCCAAGTTAGGATGATTGCAGCGCTGGCTAAACCAATAGCCAATCCCCACCAAAGACCAATAGCTCCAGACCCCAACGAGATCCCAAAAGTATAACCAGTGAATAAACCAACACACCAATAAGCAAAAATTCCAATCAACATCGGGATTCGAGTGTCTTTTAGTCCGCGTAATGCTCCTGCGGCAGTAACTTGCACGCCGTCAACTATTTGAAAAATTGCCGCGACTGCTAGCAATTTCACCGCGAGGGCAACCACATCGGCATTGTTCTGATTGTTGATGTCAATATAAAGAGAAATAATCGACTTTGGTACTAGCCAAAATGCAATGCCTACTACACTCATAGATAAAGCTGCAATGGCAATGCCTATATATCCAGCTAGACGACTGCCAACTAGGTCATTCTGTCCGGCTAACTGTCCAACACGAACTGTTGTCGCTAGAGAAATGCCTACTGCCATCTGGAATGACATCGAAATTGTTTGTAAAGCAATTTGATGGGCAGCCAGGGCATTTGTTCCCAATTGTCCGATCAATAAAGTCACAACAGTGAACAGTCCGGCTTCGACCATAATCAGACCCCCGATGGGCAATCCAACCTGCAAAATCTCGCCAACGATCCGGCGATGCTCTAGAGGAAAGGCTTCGTGAGACGAAGGTCGAAAAATACCGTAAACTGCAAAGCGAGGCTGATTGTATATATAAACTGCCAAAGCCACAAACATACTCCAAAGTGAAAGCGTGCTTGCCCAACCGATACCAGCTAAACCCAGCGCCGGGAATCCCAGTTTGCCAAACATCAGCACATAGTTAGCCGTGATGTTGAGCAGAGTACCGAAAACCACTGTCACTATCACTAATTGCGGTTGCAACAGAGCAGAAAGAAAACTTTTAAGTACTGCAAAGCCCAAACCAGGAATAAAACCCAGTGCGATCGCTCTTAAATAAATCTCTGCTAGTGCTACCGTGTTAGCATCCTGTCCTAGTAAAAGTAGTAAAGCACCTCCATTGTAAAGCAGCAATGTAATTGGTATTCCTAGCAGCAGAGATATCCCTAGTCCAAGCCTGACAATTGTGCCAACTTTTTCTTTATTTCCGGCTCCGTATGCTTGGGCAGCTAAGGGGCTGACAGCAGAAACGATACCAGTAAAAATCAACAGAGAAAAAGTAAAGATAACAGTTCCCAAACCTCCAGATGCAATGGTTTGACTTCCCAACCAGCCCATCATTACCGTATCGACAAAACCAGTTGCAGATTGAGCCAGTTGTGCCGCTGCCAAAGGTACGGCTAACATAAGACATTTTTTAACTTCAGAAAACATATACAACTACAACTGATAACCCGATGTGAAGAACAAAGGGTTTTTCCAAAATCTAAACCCATGTTCAGGAGATATTGCTCCTGGGAACTTGAATCTATCTTAATGGAGTCAGAGGACTCTCGTCACAGTCGTTAGTGCGGAAGACTTAACAGGAGATGAATTGCAACCAGGTAAAACTAACACGACACCTATTTTTTGTTGGATAAAGTTTTAGAATGTTTGGTGTGGACGATGGTTTATTCCCGAAGCAGCCTTCAAGCAGATTATCCAACATTGCGATCGCCAATGAAGCTGAAAATCCCCATACCAGCTTTGAGTGTCACAAATAATTTCAATGTTTTGGCAATCATCTTGAAGCTACGTTAAAGTAAACAGTTGGAGTTAAGAATGGATTTATATGCGCTTACCAATTGCAATTAGTGCTGTTTTAGTGGCATCTTTAAGTTTTAGTGCACCTGTAATATCTCAACCTCCTCCTATACAGGTAGCCAAAACGCCCGCGCCTAGTAGTTTAGCCTTGGAACAATTTAAGATTAATTACCGATTATGGAGACGGCAAAAAATCTCTAACTATCGCTATGAATTCACTAGAAGTTGCTATTGTTTACCTAAAGCCACAGAACCAGTGATTATTAAAGTACGTAATAGAGTCACAAGTTCTATTACTTATAAAGCAACTCAAAAGCCAGCTGATGCAGAATTGTTTAAACAATATAATACAATTCCTAAACTCTTTGATATCATCAGGGATGCGCTGATTCGGAAAGCAGCAAAGTTGACTGTACAATACGATCCAATACTTGGTTATCCAACTCAAATTAACATTGATTATAATAGCCAAATCGCTGATGATGAAATATTTCTTACAATTAGCAATTTGCAAAAAACTAATTAACTATGGCTAGTACCGCAAGTCGGAATTAAAAATTAAAAATTAAAAATGAATACAGCATAAGCGTTCCATTAATTTTGAATAGGTGGTTTATTTACGCCGTGTTGTACGAGGGAGAGCATTCTTTGTCAAAGCAGTGCTTAATTGATTCAGCATATCTTATCTTGCTTGCTCTAGAGAGTAGAATTTCTTAGCAAATTAAGGAGATGAGTTGATTGCAAATCCGCTCAGATGACTTGACAGGTAAAAAGATTGCCGATCTTCTGCGGGAGCATATCGAAAATATGCATGAGATGACACCGCCTGAAAGCGTTCATGCTCTTGATTTGGAAGCATTGCGTTCGCCTGATATTACTTTCTGGACGGCTTGGGAGCGATCGGAATTACTCGGATGTGGCGCACTAAAAGAACTAGATTCAAGAAGTGGTGAAATCAAATCAATGCGTACCGCCAAGGCTCATCGACGTAGAGGTGTCGCCTCAAAGATTCTTGAACACATCATAAAAGAAGCCGAACGGCGTGCTTACGATCGCCTGTATTTGGAAACAGGGGCAATGCCAGAGTTCGCCCCAGCACGAGCCTTGTATACAGGGTATGGGTTCGAGTACCGAGGCCCTTTTGCTGACTACATTGATGATCCAAACAGCGTATTTATGACGTTAGCTCTATAAAGGTTTAGGATGGCGAATAAGTAGGTAGACATAATTAAATATAAAATGAACTCCTAGTTTGTAGTGAGCGATTTATCGCTCAGAGCAAGGATGATCGGGACTAAAGTCCTTACTACAAACAATAAATTTATTTATGCCTAGATACTTACATTATTGGGCTGAAGCATTTAAAGTCTTTCAATAATACCATCACCACTCATCATTTTTGCGACTTCATCCATAATTTCTTTACTGCTATAGTCTGGCTTAAATGGATTTATTGGTTTTAACGATCACTGAATATTCAGTGGTTTTGTTTGAAAGGATTTTTGAAACTCATCTCACAGTTTATGCTGGCTGAAAACCAACATACACTAAACAATTCAAAAATGCTATATGTACTTGCAATTACATTTGCGTTCCTCAAATTTGTGAATTTTGAACTATATAATTACTAAACTTAAGTATTAAATAAAATGATTACCAATAGTTTAGGAAAAGCAAAGACGTGAACCGTTTCAAAAAGCTATCCTCAATTGCGTTCCTGTTATTAGCCTTCATTTATCCACCTACTTTGGTTGAAGCCAAAGAGAACACTCTCAACAATGTTCTCAATGAACAGAGTATTGACGCACAGACAAAATTAGTTGGAGAGCAAAGTGAAGAGTTTTTGTTAGCTCACAGACGGAATCGACGACGTTATCATAGACGGCAACGAACTGGAAGATATTATTATCAACGCCAGAGGAATCGACGACATTATTATAGACGGCGCTATCGCTCCATACGTTATCATGGACAACAATATCGTCGTGGAGAATGGGAACTTGTGCGCGATCGTCATGGACGATTAATGTATGATTGGCAGCGTTAATAGTAAACTTTACACTCAATTTTTCTAGAGAATCTTTATGCGTAAATCCTAATGCAAAACCCAAATACTTTACCCGGTTTTTAATTATCTCACGGGTTGGCGGAATATCTATGGTGTTAATAAACTCATGGTCAATGTTGTTCTATTCAGATGCGATAAATCATCATAAAGACGCAATAAATCGCCGTCTCTACAAAAGACTAATTATTGGGGTGCAGGGGATCAGGGGAGCAGCACTTCGGCTCATTTCGGCTACGCTCAATGACCAACGCTCAGTGACCGAGGATAAGTTGCAGTAAGTTTTACCCCTCAAGCTTGTGAGAAACGCCAGTAGGGTGGGTTCCACGCCGAAATAACAAATGCTATCATGTCCGCATAATTAGCCTCTTTTTATCACTTTGGGAGAAACCAATCACTGAAAGCCTTTCAGAGCTTTAATCTCCAGGTTTTGGTTACAAATTTTAGTTCCTGTTAGAAAATAAACACTCAAAGCTTGACTCAATCAAAGTTTCGGAATCTTGCTTCGATTATTGTTTTCCGAGAGTAACAAAACAGGGTTAGTTATGCTAACCACAGTCATTGCACCCCACACGCCAGTCGCTCATGGCAGGGTGGATTAATTGTCGGGAGAGAAAAAGTTTTCTCAGTCGACCATTGGAC
>NZ_CAWUDN010000021.1:0-91196 GCF_963920915.1 Nostoc sp. PCC 9305 | reverse complement strand
TTTATCCAAAGAGAAGCATTGTCTTTTAATCTGCGATCACCCCGTGGTCGATTACGATTTTTGTGTTCTTCACCCATACTTTGTCTGCGCGAAAGTACTTTTTGCAATTACTGCATTTATACCTGATTGTAGTAAATTTCCTCCCAAAATCTACTAATTCTTCCCAAGGATTTTCATTTTCATTTTCATCTTCTGGAATAACTGTAAATTCCGCTTTTTCCCCACAGCATTTGCATCTCATAAAAAACCTTTCTATCCAGGTAAATAAGACAAGCAGTAAGATATGTAATCATTCTCTTAATACTGAGGGAGAATTACAGCACTTTGCAAGTAAGTGAGGTACAAATGCAGGACTAACGCATTAGATAGAGTTTCTACTTCCTGCCTTCTACCTCGTACTTCATACAAAAGAAAACTGCTGTAATTCTTTATTGTGCAGTAGTAAGAAATAATTTATATCGTTTTATCTTACATTTTAATACATAGCACAAGAAAATCCTGATGGATGGGAAGAAAACCGTACAAGTACTGTTGATTTGTGATAAATCAGTCTAAAGAGCAACAATTTTATAGCGGTTAGGTAGTTCAATGATGCGATCGCCAAAGTAGGACGATGCAAGAATTAAGGCTTCTGCCACTAAAATAGAAAAATCATTCAATAGCGAAGTGTTTATGGGTAATGAAGTTGAACTACTTGAACACTGGCGAGAACTCACACCCCAAAAGCAACAAAAAGTTTTGGAGTTTGTTGAACTACTTAAATCTGAGCCAGAAACAACACCCGCCGAATCTGATTTTGTGCCACAAACACCCTTAGCTAAAAAATTATGGTCGATCCGACAACGAGCGATCGCTGCTGGATTGCAACTTCTCAATGAAGACGAAATTGAACTTGAACTTGCTGAACGTCGAGGTGGATTCCGTGAGTCGTAAGAAGACTTACATAGACTCTGGTGTACTCATCAGCGCTTTCTGTGGCATTCAGTCAGTCAGCATCAGAGCGAATCAAATTCTTAACGATGAAAATCTGGAGTTTGCCTCAAGTAGCTTCGTTCAGTTAGAAGTCTTACCTAAAGCAACTTTTAATAAGCAACAAGACGAAGCAGAATTTTACGAAACATTTTTTAGTGCTGTCATCCACTGGGCAACTGACTTAGAGCAAATTATACAGAATGCTTCTCAAATTGCCTGTACTTACGGTTTAGCTGCAATGGATGCACTTCATGTGGCGGCGGCTCTCCAAATTCAAGCCGATCAACTGATCACTACTGAAAAGCCAACCAAACCAATGCACCGAGTAACGGAAATCCAGATTATTTCAATATAAAGCGATCGCTCACAACCAAAAGCTTCGCAGCAAACAAGGCAATTTAGGGCATTGCTGATTCCATGTATGAAAATGATTTTGAAATACCTGCATCAAGTAGCAATGTTGCCGCGGAGAATAGTAATCCCCGATCAAGCAACAGTTTCATAGCAGTTGGGTAGTTCAATGATGCGATCGTCCAAGTAGGACGATGCAAAAATTAAGGCTTGCTGAATATCTTCATCTTCTAATTCGGAAAACTCTTGGCGCAGTTCTTCTCGATTAGGGTAGGTAGCTAATAACTCAATCACCCGACGAACGGTAAGGCAAAGATTACGGATACAAGCTTGTCCATTCATGCGATTAGGATTGCTAGTGATGCGATCTAATTTCATGCCATTGCTTATTTTAGTTTCTTACTTGCGCCCAATTTTATAAGCAAATTATTGATTAACATTATTTAGGCATTATAGCGGTTTCCGCATGGGTAAGGTAAAGAAAGAAATAATTAACTACAAATAAATGATATATCGAAATCAATGCGTGACTTACTTAAATAAACTAGCAAACAAGCGAAAATAGTTAAGCATGTAGAGTGGGCATTTTGCCTACTCTAACAGCTTCTAATGATTAAGTATCAACTGAACCAAATATCAATCATCACCTCTGCTATCCTTGTCTTCCCCTTTGATCTTCTGCGCTACGAAACCAGGCAGATCGTTACTGTCAACCGCAAAAACGAAAAACTTGTTTGGGTTGTCAACACTTGTCGAATGGTAAGTATCCGGTGCTAAAGTACCAAGAAAATCGTTGTCATTGGCGATGAATAATGTATGCTTTTCCACTCCGTTGATCTTCACATCTTTTCCGAAAGCTAAACCTTCAAGCTTGGCAGGAATGTTCTCTTCTTTGATGCCGTTTTGAGTTAGTGCAGCTACCACATCAAGGAATAGGGTCTTGCTTACTGCCTTACCAACAAGGTTGTTTTCCCCGGTGATATTGCTTACTTCTTGAGCATTTGTCAGATCGATCCGATAGATTTTCTTAAAGGCAGCTTTGGAGCCGTCGCCAAACCCCTTGCCATCACGTTCATCTACTAGGAATTGGCGATCGCTAATGGCCAAAATCTCGCTGACTGTGGGATACTTGGGTTTAGCCGCCGTACCAATATTATCTAGTTGATAGACGTATTCCTGAGTAGCACCTGTGGCGATGTCAATTTTGACAATTCTGGTATAAGCACCATTAGTACCACCGTCCTGGAGTAGTGGACTCTGCAAAATGCCAAACAGGGTTTTACCATTGGGAGTAATTGCAAGTCCTTCCATACCTTTGTTCGTAACCCGACCGGACGTGTTACTACTGATCTCTGTATCACTAACGGGACTCAAGTTGCTGACTGCAAACTTGCTAGGTAAGTTAAAGACCCTCATCCGCTTACCTGTATTGCGATTAAATTCATATATATAGGGGCCGTATTCATCCGAGATAAATATCTGTTCTCCACTGTTGGATACACGCACTCCTTCAGGATCGAAACGCGCATTGTTGGTATATGTTGAGATTTGGGTGGGGTTAAAGTTGTCTGAGCGTCCAGTGAAATAGTTTTTATTGTTGCTATTTAAGGCTGGTACACCGCTAGGTACACCTAATCCCGCACCACTTCCGTAGTAAAGAGGGTCTTTGCTAAATAGCAGAGTTGTGTCAATTAAGGAAGGGGTAAGGGTGAAAGGCAATGCTGAACCAAGTTCGCTTGGTACAAGTTTCAGTTTTATAGTTTGCAAACGGTTGATATAGGATGCTGTATCACTCACAGCGCTGTTGTATGCCACCGCATTTGGGCCTCGGTCGGGGATACCAATAAAGGTATTATTGCCAGCGTAAGCTAGTCCCGACCCTAGACCACCCAAGAGATTTCCCGCAATGCCGTTTTCCAAAGGAGCAGATGTTTCGGTGGAGCGATCGCCTATCTTGCCATCTAGGCTCCCAATTGCAATCAACTTAACCTCTGCATTGGCGGCGGGAGCCATTGCAAATAACACCAACAATGACAAAATAAGACTTTTGTTGAGCATATCAGTTCTATTGTGAAAAGACAGTATTTATTGAAGAATATTGTCAGTTTTTTTACTTTTTTAGTATCTATTACCAGTAGTTAAGCAAAAGTTAAGCTTAGATTAAATAAAAATATTAAAGTTTGTATAAAACTTTCACTAGTAGCATTCACAATCTGCTATCGAGAAACAAATAAAAACCACGTTATATATAAAAATTGGTAAAGATAAAGTCTAAAACGTAAAAATTAAATAATTATTAGGACTTACGCAAAAACCCTCTCAAACTCTCATTCCTCCGTGAACTCTGCGCCCTCTGTGGTTCGTTTTCCGTTACCCGTGCGTAAGTCCTAAATTATAATTCAAAAGTAAAATTAACAATTCAAAATTAAAAATATTAGCGACTAATTTTATAAACTTCAGAAATAAAACTGGATTTCGATATTTCCGCTCAACAACGTCAAAAAGTAAACAAAGTGTTTAAAAAAACTTAACTAGATAAAATTTGCCACTACCAAAATATAACCAAAAATTACTCATGGCTTAACCATTAACCATAAATATCTGTATTTGAATAGTTATGGTTATCCTATTATAGAAAAATTGCATGAAAACTAGTAGAAACCAAGGGTATCTATTAAGTCTTTTGCTGTTAAGTAGCTTGAGTGCAAGTATACAATCAGCTAGTGCTGGAACTACCAGACCCGTTGGTAACTTAGGGGGTGGAGCCGCTTTGCTACCCACAGGTCAAATCATCACGCCCGCAGCAGCACCAGGCTCGACGTTTGCACCTTTATCAACTGGTTTGCGTACAGATGATAATGCTGATGCTGCTGAAGCCGTAAGCACAGCCCTTAGTCCTGATGGAAAAACTCTACTGGTTCTTACCAGTGGTTATAACCAAAACTTCAAAAATGAAAATACAGGTAGTACTTTCACTTATCCTGTATTAGATCCGCTAACTGGTAAGCCAAGTGGTACAACAACCCCCAAAGCAGAATGGGTTTTTGTCTATGATCTCAGTAGCGGTAAGTTAGTTAAAAAACAACAGATTAATATTCCTAATACTTATAATGGTTTGGCTTGGGCTAAAGATAGCTCGCGCTTCTTTGTATCAGGTGGAATTGACGATCGCGTGTATGTTTATGCATCTAATGGTAGTCAGTACGTACCAGATGCTCCCTTTATTTTACTAGGTCACAATTCTAACCAAACTGCACCCTTCCCTAAATACGATGGTGGTTTGTTGAAGGATACACCAGCTAAGGCTGTGAGTACAGGAGCAGTTATAGCGGGTATTGCAGTTAGTAATGATGGCAAAACTTTAGTAGCTGCAAACTTTGAGAATGACTCTATATCAATCGTTGACACTCCTACCCGTAAGGTAACTAAAGAAATTAAGTTCTTTAGGGCAGGTGATAAAATAGCAACCGGTGAATTTCCTTTTGATGTCGCTATCAAAAGTACAGAAAACGGTCAAGCAGCTAAAGTTTTTATTAGTAGTCAGCGCGATAACGAAGTAATTGCTGTTGAAATTGCTTCTGGAAAAATCACTCGTATACCAGTGGGTAGCCAGCCAAACAAAGTACTGCTTTCGACCGATCAAAATCGACTATATGTAGCTAATGGTAATGATGACTCGATTTCAGTCATTGATACAAATAGCAATAGAGTTGTTCAAACCATCTCTCTGTCTCGCCCTGGTGATAAATACAAAGGTGGCAATCCCAACTCTTTAACTCTCAGTCCAGATGGAGGAAAACTTTATGTGACTCTAGGCGGCGAGAATGCGATCGCTGTTGTGGACTTGCAAGGTGGTCGGGTGAATGGACGCATCCCCACTGGCTGGTATCCTAATTCTGTAAGTGTCAGCCTTGATGGTCAAAGACTTTACGTTGTCAATGCTAAAAGTAATTCCGGCCCCAACCCGTCAAATAGTCGGACGACACCGGCAGGACTTGCACGTAACACCAATTTTAAAAACGATTACACCTGGGCTTTAGAAAAAGCTGGGATCTCAATTATTCCAGTGCCAAGTAGCAGTACTTTGGCTATGCTTTCAACGCAGGTAGACAAAAACAACGGTTTTTACAATCGTCGTCCTGACCGGATAATGAGGTATTTACAAGGCAAAATTAAGCACGTTATCTATATAGTTAAAGAAAACCGTACCTACGACCAGGTACTTGGTGACTTACCTATCGGTAATGGCGACCCAGCACTTACCTTATTTCCCTACAAGATTTCACCCAACCATCACAAGCTGTCCCTTGGTTTTGCAACCTTTGATAACTTCTACGACAGTGGCGAATCTAGTGGAGTAGGTTGGAACTGGTCTACTTACGGTCGTACTACAGACTACACCGAAAAAACTCAATCAGTTCTTTACGGTAACGCTGGCTTTAACGGCTTAACCTACGATTACGAAGGTACAAATCGGAATATCAGTCTGGCACTACCGCAAACTTCCTCGAATAACTCGCCAATCAATACCCGCATAACAGGAGTTTTAGATCCTTCTGGGCGGTCTTCCATATTACCTGGAGACAGGGATGTTGATGCTCCCGAAGGAGATGGTAATCTCCAGCCGGATGCCATTGGTGGTTATCTGTGGGATACGGCGCTACGTGCTGGCAAGACTGTACGCAATTACGGTTTCTTTGTTGATAACGCAATTCCTTACACCACTAGCCAAACCGATCCAACCAAACCCGATCCGAAAAACCCAGCTTATATCCCTATTTCCCCAACGCCTTACGCTGACAAGATTCCTCAAGCTCCCGTTACTAAAACTGCATTGTTGGATAAAACCGATCTTTACTTCCGGTCATTCGATCAAAATAATGCCGATATTTATTTGTACAACGAATGGGAAAGGGATCTTCAGCAAAATGGACTACCCAATTTAATGCTTGTGCGTTTATCTCACGATCATTTTGGTTCTTTTGGCACTGCTTTATTTGGACTAAATACTCCTGAATTGCAAATGGCAGATAATGACTATGCTATTGGCAAGCTGGTAGAGAAAATTTCTCATCTGCCGGAGTGGAAAGAAACAGCAATTTTCATCATTGAAGATGATTCCCAAAATGGGCCAGATCATGTTGATTCCCACCGTTCGTTAGCCTACGTTATTTCGCCCTATACAAAACGGGGTGCGCTCGTTAGCACTAACTACAACACCATTAATATATTGCGGACAATGGAGGATTTGTTAAATATTAACTATTTGGCAATTACTGATGCTAATGCCGAACCAATGTCAGATGCTTTCACAAGACAACCGAACTTTGAGCCTTACACAGCTGTTGTGCCAGGTAATTTGTGTGCCAAACCTGTAGATCCGAAACTAGTACCAGCTTGCCAAGACCCCAATGTTGAAAATACAGCAGCTATGCCTATTCTCAATGATGCCAAATGGTGGGCTGCTATGACCAGGGGTTTCAATTTTATCGGTGAAGATAACCTCGATGCAGAGGAATTTAACGAAATTCTTTGGGAAGGAATTAAGGGCGATAATATTCCTTATCCGGAAAAACGTAGCGGTAAAAACTTACGGCGAAACCGCGATCAACTTCTAAAAAATTGGCAATTGAGTCAAACGAATAACTCTACTGGCACTAAGAAATAAGTATTAGGCGTCTGGTGAAAATGTAGAGACGTAGCAGTGCTATGTCTCTACAGGGTTTAAATAGTTTATTTATCTAATGCAACAGGAAAATTGAGATGAAATTGTTTCAAAAATTAGCGATCGCTACTAGTCTGGTTCTCGGTTTAGCTACCTTAACCACTAAATCTGCATCGGCTGCAATTATTAATTATGCGTTCAATGTTGATAGTTCTACAGCTAAGGGTAACGGTCTATTTAGCTTTGATGACTCAACTTTCAGTAATGATAATATCCCAGTAGCGCCAGTTCAATCGCTAAGTTTTAAATTCGATAACGATCCCAATATTTACACCGCAAAGGATGATGTTGAATATCCAGATTATCCCGTTGCATTTCCAACTGTATCCTTGGCAGATAACGCACCTATTGGATTGCTGTACAGCTTCCTTGACAAAGCTAATCCTGACAAAAGTTACGAAATTGCTGGAACATTATTTTCTGTCTCCTCTGAAACTTCCGATTCCGGTATAGTTTCTTATCGACAAGTACCTGAACCTAGTACTTTAGGTAGTACATTTCTTCTTGGCACTATTGGCTTGTTCATAAAAAAAAAGGTAAGATCGATCAAAAACATTAAAGCTTAACCTCGACTTAAGAGGGTGTAATCCCGCATTTCTCACAAGCTTCAGGCGTTTGATGATGAGTAATGAGTAATGAGTAATAAGCAGATTGCAACAGGTGCATTATTGTGCAATAACTTGTAGATTCTTACTCATTACTCCTTACTCACTACTCATTACTCCTCCATTCGAGGTGTGGTGAGAAATCCGGGTAATGTGGTTGGGTTTCCACCTGCATATACTCTCTTAATAATTGTATTAAAAAAAGCAAAACTCCAATGAAAACCACTGGTATTCATCATGTAGCTATTATTTGTTCTGACTACGATCGCTCCAAAGCATTTTATGTCGAAACTTTAGGCTTTCCGATTATTCAAGAGACTTTTCGCGCCGCCAGAAATTCTTATAAATTAGATTTAAAAGTTGCAGAAAATACTCAAATCGAACTATTCTCTTTCCCAAATCCTCCAGAACGACCTAGTAAACCAGAGTCTTGTGGTTTAAGACATCTTGCTTTTCAAGTTGATGATGTAGAGGAAACTGTTGTTTATTTAAAATCTAAAGGGTTGGAGGTAGAAAATATCAGAGTTGATGAAATTACAGGTAAGAAATATACTTTTTTTAAAGACCCAGACAATTTACCATTAGAAATTTATGAGCGTTAAAATTACTGCTGACAGGTAAACTTCTTATCACTATAGACAGGACTTACGCAAAATATCTCTCAAACTCTTATTCCTCCGTTTTCTCTGTGTCTCTGTGGTTCGATTTTCCGTTACTTGTGCGTAAGTCCTATATAGATAATGAAGCGATTGCACCACTGTAATTGTCAATCTACTAAAATCAAGTTTTTTTGATTCTAAAGTCAACTTTACTACATAAAATTTATCTGGTTATTTGGAGGACAGTAAATACTTCTACCAAAAGAATCGCCAGTTTCAGCATCCGTTAATTCTACAAGTTTAGCGTTATTAGTACAGACACTTCTACCTTTAGCCATTCTCAACTCACCTTGAACAAAACCAGTCACTATCCACACCATTCGGTTGTTAGAAATCGATGATTTGTACTCTCCTGTTTTGGCTGCAAATTCCTCATATCTTGTAAGTTTTACTTCTGTGATTCGCATCTTACTAGACTTTTTGATAACACTTTCAATTGTCATCAAGTGGCTTGCTGGTAAGCTATTATTTGCAGGATATATTCGTACTCTTGAGTTGAATGGTATTGGTTGATTGACTGGCTTTTTTGTCTGTACTGGTTTCGCGGTGACTGTCTGAACTAGTAATAAATTAGTGGTGCTAGCAAATATAAACGCAGATAATGAAATTATTGTAAAAATATTAACTGTAGTGCAAATGCGCTTCATAATGCTCAGAATTTTAACAACTTCATACCACTTTAAGCGATCGCCTCCGTGAGTGTTTGCATCATCGCGCCAGCAACTCTATTCTGTCAGAACATCAAGTTTAGCCAGTATTCTTAAGCCTTCCTCTCGGTTGCCAGTTGCGGCCATTGGTTTAAATCTGGTATATTCCCAGTCAAAAAACTCAAAAGCGTAGGCGCAGCCCGTCGTAGACATCGCTAGTAGATAAATATCTGCAATATCAGGCTAAAGAACCCAGGATAATGAATCATAATTAATCTCTATAGCTTTGAGTTATCAGCCATCAGCCACCAGTTACCAGCCGGAAGCTGAGATGCCGAATAATCAAGGCTTTTGATTCAACTTAACGAATTGACTATGAATTCTGAACAAATCAAAAATTCTCTAAATATTTCGCCAGCGATACGTGTGGGAGTACTGGGTTTTGGCGGACTCGGACAAGCAGCCGCTAAGGTAGTTGCTGGCAAACGAGAAATGATTTTAGTCGCAGCAGCAGATCAAAAAGGTTACGCTTATGCTGCTGAGGGTTTAAATACTGAAAAATCTATTGCAACCTATCAGTCCCAAGGTTCGGTGGGTTATTTAGAGCCAATTGGTACATTAACCAATCAAAGTATTCAGGAT
This sequence comes from Nostoc sp. PCC 9305, assembly GCF_963920915.1. Classification (NCBI taxonomy): domain Bacteria; kingdom Bacillati; phylum Cyanobacteriota; class Cyanophyceae; order Nostocales; family Nostocaceae; genus Nostoc; species Nostoc sp. PCC 9305. The sequence continues at coordinate 81,595 of NZ_CAWUDN010000021.1, read as the reverse complement.
TTAATCGAAATAGCTCAAGTAGATGGGTATTTTTTGGCTTTACCCAACCTGCCAAATGACTTTATTCCCAATGTCGCCAAGGAATTTATCAAATCTGGTTGGCGTGGGGTACTAGTAGATGCGATTAAACGCACCACTGCTGTAGAACAACTCCTAGCGATGAAGGAGGAACTGCAAGCCGCCGGGATTACCTACATGACAGGATGTGGTGCTACCCCTGGACTATTAACAGCAGCAGCAGCTTTAGCCGCTCAAAGTTATGCCGAAATTCATCAAGTTGAAATTACCTTTGGGGTGGGAATTGCGAACTGGGAAGCTTACCGCGCCACTGTTCGGGAGGACATCGGCCACATGCCTGGTTACACAGTAGAAATTGCTAGGGCGATGACTGACGCAGAAGTAGAAGCACTACTAGATAAAACTAATGGCGTGCTTACCTTGAAAAATATGGAACACGCTGATGATGTGATGTTAGAAGTAGCCGGAATAGTAGGGCGCGATCGCGTTACAGTTGGTGGTGTAGTCGATACCCGCAATCCCAAAAAGCCCCTCAGCACCAATGTTAAGGTAACAGGACGCACCTTTGAAGGAAAGATTTCTACCCATACCTTTACTTTGGGAGATGAAACCAGCATGGCAGCCAATGTCTGCGGCCCTGCTTTTGGCTATCTCAAAGCTGGTAGACAACTGCACCAACGCGGCATCTATGGAATATTCACCGCTGCTGAAATTATGCCCCAATTTGTTAGGTAAATAGGGGACTGGTGACTAGCAATAAGCTATTGCGCCTTTAATTTGCACTAATATTTTTCAAATATGATTGTGGGGTGGGCATCTTGCCCGCCCTGATAATGCAAGTTGTATACGTAACAGCTTACCCAATTCCCAATCCCCAATGTCCAATTCTTATAATGGGATTTCAACGTTGATAAATCGGAGGTAAGTGTGACCACTACGGTACACTGGCAGGAACGAGTTGGTAATCAAAGAGATTGGATTTGGCGTGGCTGGCAAACCCGCTATACTTACATTCGCCCTAGCCAAAGTCATCCCAATACAACACCGCTAATTCTGTTACATGGCTTTGGCGCTTCTATTGGCCATTGGCGACATAATTTAGAAGTGTTGAGCGAGCATCACACAGTTTACGCTATAGATATGTTGGGTTTTGGCGCTTCTGAAAAAGCCGCAGCTAATTACAGCATCGAACTCTGGGTTGAACAAGTTTACGATTTCTGGAAAACATTTATTCGTCAACCAGCGATATTAATAGGCAATTCCAACGGTTCACTGATTTCGATGGCCGCCGCCGCCACTCACCCCGATATGGTGTTGGGTATGGTGATGATGAGTTTACCCGACCCGTCATTAGAACAAGAAGCAATTCCTCCTCTGCTGCGCCCACTCGTCACAGCAATTAAAAATGTTGTCGCTTCGCCGTTGATACTTAAACCTGTATTTAACTTCGTGCGCCGTCCTGGGGTGCTGCGTCGCTGGGCTAGTCTCGCCTACGCTAACCCAGAGGCGATTACCGATGAACTCATCGAAATTTTAGCAGGGCCTCCCCAAGACCGGGGTTCTGCGAGAGCATTTAGTGCTTTATTCAAAGCTGCGATCGGAATTAATTTTAGTCCTAGTGTCAAGACAGTCTTACCAACCTTAACAATTCCCATGCTTTTAATTTGGGGACAAAAAGACCGATTTGTGCCGCCAGCCCTAGCTAGCCAATTTGCCCAATATAACGAGAAGTTGGAACTGCTGAATCTGGAAGATGTAGGGCATTGTCCCCACGATGAATGTCCAGAACAAGTTAACCAAGCGATTTTAGATTGGATTGAGAGATGGATTGGGTAGGCGTTGGCGTAGCCTCTCGTAGAGAAGCCCGCCGCAGGCATCGCCAACCATTCGTTGTTCCCTAAATATTATGCAATGGGAGCGATCGCATCAGCAGTAACTAGCCAATCGTCGCCTGGTTAGTGTCAACATTTGTAGCACCATTTACAGAACTCGCCACAGAAACCATTTTGTTGAGAATTTCTTGACTGGGGACTTTACCTTTCAACACTACAGTGCTACCCGTCTGAGCAACCCAAAGGGTATTAACATCGTCGAGTTGCGGATCTTCATCAAATGCCAACGCTACCCGCTTTGCTAAACCACTTTGGTCATATTCTCCGCTTAAACCCAGACGTTCTGGGGGTATTGATTGCGTAGCCGTAGCGACATCACTACTAGGAGCTTGCTGTACAGCCTGTGGAGCCGGATTTACTTCTGCATTTTGAGGCTTTTCCATGCCAAACAATCTTTGTAGCCAACCCATAAAAACTTTTCTCCTATTAGAGGCTTATCAAATCTGAGTATAAAAGGTTTGCAACAAACGCTGCATCTGCCAACAAAAAGATATACATTCAACAAAATTTTTGCTTGCAGTCGGATTTCTAAACAATTTATCGATTGAGAATGCAATGAGTGCAACGCTTAAGTTTACAATAAGAGGTCGCACTGAAAATTTAGTGCGGTAGTAGGTCTAGCGTTGCCCTTTGCTAGTGTCTGCGTTACTCAATTCCTGCTCTAGCCTCTGTTGGCGAAGATGAAACATACCCTTTCAGTTCTCGTAGAAGATGAGGCGGGTGTTCTTTCCCGCATTTCTGGTTTATTTGCGCGTCGCGGCTTCAATATTGAAAGCCTTGCTGTTGGCCCTGCTGAACAAGGAGGAGTCTCTCGAATTACAATGGTTGTCCCTGGTGACGATCGCGTCATCGAGCAACTCACTAAGCAACTGTACAAGTTAGTCAATGTCCTAAAAGTCCAGGATATTACCGAAACCCCTTGTGTCGAGCGGGAATTGATGCTTTTGAAGGTGAATGCTAGTAGCAGCAATCGCTCAGAAGTAATCGAATTGTCTCAGATTTTCCGGGCGCGAGTCGTGGATGTGGCAGAAGATTCTCTCACCTTAGAAGTTGTGGGAGATCCAGGTAAAATGGTAGCGATCGTGCAAGTATTACAAAAATTTGGTTTGAAAGAAATCGCCCGCACTGGCAAAATTGCCCTAACTCGTGAATCAGGCGTGAATACCGAGTTACTCAAATCTTTGGAAGCAAAGGTTTAGTTGGGAATTTAAATCAAGACTCAGAAATACTCAACCGCAGCAGAAGTCATAGTGGCAATTGTTACTATGACTTCTGCTTAGGGACTAGCAAAAAAAAATATTCAACTACCCACGAACCGCATAGTTTATAATTTATGTACAACTTTATGTACATTAACTAATGTTGTTTTACAAAATCACATCCCCAACCGATGCGAGAAATGACTTTTTTAAGTTATTAGAGCTGGTGGTAGAAAATCATCAGGTGTATATGATCAACCGTCGTGATGGTGAAAATGTAGCCTTGATTGCTGAATCAGATTTAGTGAGTTTACTTGAGACGGTTTATCTTTTGCGATCGCCTGCTAATGCGCGTCGTTTACTGGATGCAATAGAGGAGTCGAAAACAGGTAACATCCAATCTCAAACGCTAGCAGAACTTCAGCAGGAGTTGGGGATTGAGCAAGAAGAAGAAAAAGAAAGCTGAACTTATTGAAATTAAACCAGTTATTGTTAATCGCAGTTCTGGTTTTAGTTCTCAATTTAAAGAAGATTTAGCTTGGTGGTTTAAGCAGGATTTTCAGAAAGCATCGAAAATATTAGATTTGGTTACGGCTGTAATGCAAGACCCATTTGAGGGGATTGGTAAACCAGAACCATTAAAATATATGGATGCAGATATTTGGTCGCGGCGAATTGATTTAGAACATCGGCTTGTATATCGGGTGAGAAATACTCGGATTGATTTTTTAGCTTGTCGGTATCACTACGAATAAGGGCTGATTAACTAGCTTTCAATTTTAGCGATCGCTTCTTCTGGTGAGACATTACCATAAATCACAGACATAATCCCTGGCAGGTATTCATCCATCATCGTCACATTGGCGTAAACCACTCGTTGAATGAGTGCAAAATTGAGTCTGTCACCTTCGACATCAATGCTGGTTTTGTAACTAATCTCGCCGTCAGTAAAATCTAGTTCAAAATTGCCGATAATCATACCTGAATTAGCTCTAGTTAAAAACTCTGCTACAGCCAACCGCTTGTTTTCTGGTGAATTGACTGGACAAATTGAGTAAAAAACGAATTGATTTTGTTCACTTCTTGCTCTAGCGTAACAATTCCATTTGCCATTTTCGCCTTGGAACGGTATTTGTAAAGCTGGCTGTCCTGGAAGTTGTACAAACGGCCAATCATCAGCTTGAAAAAAATTGATTATCTCTTCAAAAAGACTATCATCTGTAGAATCTGAGGGCAAAGTTGCCTCTATTTTTTGTGTTATTTCATCTGGGTTAATATCAGCGAATTCAGTCAAAAAATTATCGATTCCTTCTAGCATTTTGGCAGCAGATTTTTGAGTTTTAGCTGACAAATTTGCCTCAGTCCAATCTTTAAAAAAGTTGACAATCCCCTCAGCAATTCCTTCACCAGAAGCGCTTGTTTGAGCCAGATTTTCTGGACTAATATAAGACCAAAGAGTACGATAGCCGATTTCGCCTGATTCTTGTTGCTGTTTAACAGATAAACCCAACCAACTTTCGGTGAAGAGGATTTGGTTATCGGGTTGTTCTTGGCTTAAATTCAGGATATATTTTGCAGTTTCATCAATGTTGACGGCGTGTTCTGCTAGTAGTAGTAATAAATCTGGTTTCAGGCTGACTTCGATGGTAATGTCTGGTTCGCTGATAAATTTACCAGATGATAGAGGGTTACGCGCATCTGGTTTGAGATTGAATAAAGTGGCGGTATCGATGCGTTGGTAGAGTTGTGGGTTGACACAGAAGGTGAGGCGACACGCGATGAGTTCGTTATTTTGTGTTGTGAGGGTAAGTGCGATCGCGCGAACGGTTAGGGGAGATTGGGAGGAGTCGTGTAGGGTTAGTTCGCTGTCTAATTGATGATTTTCTGTTTTGGCTGTCATGCAGAGTTAGTCATTTAATAATTTTATTCCTTATTCAACCTTTGAAAATCTGATCCATCAAAGTCTGCAAAAAGCTGAGGCATAATTTTTCTAAAGTTTCTTTCTTCAGTTGTAATCGGAGCATCAGAGTTAACATCTTCAGGCCCAGCAATAGCTAGATGCCAATACCAAAAACCACGTGATTTCAGTAACAGTTCCAAATATCCCTCAAAATCTACACCTAGCGGTCTCATTTTTTCGCCACGATAATAATAATAGACTTCTGGGTTATCTGAGCCATTTAAATAAAGCGCTGCACAAGCATTACCAATGAAAAAATCTATGGGATGTAAAGGCTTGCAAGGATCATTTTCATCAAAATAAATAATATTTTTCCAATCCTTAAATACTTCTTGAACAGGCAACAAATCAATATATCCAGCGGCTAATCCTCCTCCAGAAATTTCTGCTTGCTCCGCTCTTTCCCAGAAAATATTAATACCATTTGCCTTGCTATAAAAATCAATCATCGCTGGAGTCAGCTTGAACTTGGTTTGAGCTGCATTTAGTTCTTCCTCTGTTGCCGGAGGATTAAATTCGCAACTGTCAATGTCGATATTAATAGCTTGGTTATTTCTCAGATCATCTACCATTAAATGAAATTTATGTACGATATCTTGATTTTTCATTTTATTTCTATTTTTTACCTGACAGTTCTAGTTCTTCTTCAATCTCACTAAGTTTCTGTTTCTTAGTAGATGAAGCTTCTAAGTTTTTACTATCAGTAGAAGATGATGGCTCTACTTCTTCTTCCATCTCACCACGTTTCCGTTTTTTAGCAGATGAAACTTCTACTTTGGTAGGATCAAATAATGGGTCTTTTATTCCGCCTTTATCACTAAATTCATCCTTATTAATTTCATTTTTTGTATCCCTTCTCTTCTCTCCTAATTCCGAATGAATAGTTGTTTTTATAGCACCTTTAAAGGATTTTTTCCCATCAACATCAAGTTGAGCTGCTTCACAAACTAAATCAGCATTAATGACTCCATTTGCCAGGTCCACCTTCTCATTAGCAACTTCAACTTTGTAATAAACCCAATAGCCCTGAATATTAACCCAATTCTTAACTATACTTTCAACTTGTCGTACATGTTTACTGTTTGCATCAGCAGTTATAGGATAAAGATTTTGTGCGCTTCCTGGGCCACCAAGGTTATCATTTAGCAAGTGTCCTTTTATATATTTTTCGTGATTACCTGAACGAGGATTAGTTTGTAACTTCTTCATTAGCAGATTTAGTGCGCCCCCAAGTGGAGGACTTCCTTGTGGATGATTTGGCCCTAGCTTGGTAGCTTCCATCTTTTTTCCAACCAAGTATTTGCTATCAATATTACCTGTTTCAAAAGTAACCTCTTGCTTAAATTTGTTACTATGTGTTGTATCTCCTTCGTTAAGTATTAGATCGGAGCCAGAGAGATCAATGATTGCTTTGGGATTAACTTCCATGATTACGCTAGCCGAGGGCGTGCCTAGTTTTTCCCACTCAAGCTTCTTAAGTCCAAAATCTTTTTGAATAGCAGGAAAATGTTGTTCGACTTGTTTTGTACTCTCAGATTTGGCAATAATTCCCTGTAATTTTTTTCGAGCTGCTTCTAAATCCTTCTTTTTTACCTCATGAGTTCGTTGATCTTGTGATGTATTGTCTTTACTATTCTGATCTTTCTTCCCTTTCTGTTTATCTTTACCAAACCCAAACTTATCTTTGACTTTATTGCTAAACTTGTCAAACTTATCCTTAACTGATTTTTTCTTCTTCTCAACCCATTTATGACCAGCTTCCTTCTTATCCTCAACCCACTGCTTACCGGCTTTATATTTCTCCTTCGCCGAATCTTTCAGTTTTCCAGCCTTCTTACCCAACTTACTATTCTTAACCTTGTTGCCAATTTTCTTAAACGCCTTTGCACCTTTATCAATTACCCAATCAACTGCTTTTTCCATCGGTTTACGCAGCTTCTTGAATATTCCTTGAATCTTGCCGGCAATGCCATCCAAGCCCAAAAGACTTGCTAGGAAACTGATAACTACAGGTAAAGATTTAGCAAGGGCATTTTCAACACCTTTGATTGCTTGATCGATCGCACCACTAGCGATCGCACCAATCGCATCCAGTATCGCATTAATTAAATCGGCAATCTGCTGGGCACGTTCAATAAAGAATTTGACAATTTCATAAATCGCCTTAGCAGCTTTGATAAATGCTGAAGCTGGGGTCAACAGGCTGAGAATCCACTCAATCCCGGCTGTAATCACTTTTTCAATAATAAAATTCTTGATGGGTTCGATCACCAAGGCATTGAGGTCGCCCATCTTCTCTTGGACAAACTCCCAAATCCCAGCCACTCCCTGACTGGCTAAGACTTGAAATACATCAACAGTTTGTTCCAATCGGCTGACCTTTTCTTCACCCAATCGTTTCACAGCTTGGGCGCGAATTGCTTCATAGGTGAAGCCCAAAAGCTGCATTGCTAGGCTAAAGATCCCTTTGAGGTCGAAGTTTTCTGGCATTTGAATACCAGTTTCTGCCATTGTGCCAGTCAGCCAGCCAATTAATCCTTGCTGGAGGTGCTTCCCGATATTATTCATGAAGTTAAGGAAGCCTTGTTTCACCGCCTGGATCAAATTAGTCAAGAAACCAATCGGGTCTTTGAGGATTTGCCCAACTACGCCCGCAACTCGCGCTAGCACTTGCAAAAGCATTTTGGTCAATTCAATTATCGTCTTGATGACTCCCACGATGAAGTCGAAAGCTTTTTGAATAAAACCTTTATTTGCTGCCTTCATCTCTTCAATGCGGGCATCAACAGCTTCCAAATTCTCTTGATATTTCTGGGCTAGGGTGTCAATTAGCTCATCTTGCTTATCGTCAACAGTTTGTTGCAATTCTTCAAATTTGCTGTCAATGTCTGCGGCAGCTTGTTGACCAACTCCTTTTAAGTCTTGCGGTAGTTGGTTAACATAATCCTGAATCTCCTGCTTACCACTAGCAATTTCTGCTTTGGCTTGGGTCAGTCCTTTACTAATAATGGCGACGACATTGTTAATTACACCATCCATCTGATTAATGTAAAGCTGCCGTCCCTCTTGATAGAAAGCGTTTATCTCTGAGGGCATACCAAACAATTTGTCTATTAACCATTTTCCTGGCCCCAAAATGCCACTGTAGCGATCGCTCTTATAATCGTCCATCCGCTTGCCAACGTAATTCTCGAAGGCTTTTTTGGCGTCAGCAGCACCAGCATCAAAGGCTTGTATAACTTGCCCGTCTAGTTCACCAAGGGTTTTCTCAACTTTACCTTTGGTCTTGTCATAAATCTTATTAATATCACCAGCAACTTTTGCCCGTGCTTGCTCATCCTTGCTCTTGGCTCCAATCTGCTGCTCCCCTACCTGACCCAGGTTTTGGGTACGGATACCGTGCATTGCTTGCAAATGCTGCTGGGCTGTAGCTTCTGCCGTAGCTTGAGCGGTTGCGAGTATCCCTTGCTCTTGCTGGCGATATTGTGGCGGCGCTTCTTGTGCATTAGTTTGAGCGTCTTTCTTGGCTGCGAGTGCCCCTTGAAACTCCGGTTCATTGGAGTTTGCCAATTGCTCCTCGGTAATATCCGCTTCTTTCATCTGCTGGTCAAGTTTTTTACTGTCATCTTGCAGTGGTGCTTCGACTTCACCTTGTCCCTTAGATTTGGGTGCGGCTTTATCTGCATCAACGCCTGTTGGCGGTGTCCCTGGCTCATTCTTGGGCAGTGGTGTTACTTGTTTAGCCTCAATCCCACTGGCATCAGGTTTTTCTTTAGTTTTCTCTTCTAGTTGACCCTGAGAGCTTTTCTGTTCTTCTTTAACCTGACCACTCAAATCGCCTTTAACAGAGTCCAGTTTATTGTTATTTTTAAAGTTGTCCGCCTCTTCCAAGTTCTTGGGAGCCATATCAGCAATGCGCTCCATCAATTTGGCTTTGAAGGCGGCAGCGTCAAATCCTGGTGTTGGGGCTTGTTGCATCTCCCCAACTTGATTGGCTTGCGCTTTGCTGTCTACTTCATTACCTGGGGGTTGGGCTGCCGCTTGGGCTTCTTGGGCTTTGCTATTAGCAGGTGGGTGTTTTTTCTCAAGTCCTGCAACCTCTTTTGTTGTGCCGACTACCGCTTGAAATGCTGGGTCATCTTCAGGAGAAGTGGGAGCTTTTTTACCATCATCTGCTGTAATGGCTACATTTGTTCCTGGTAATCCGGCGATCGCTTTCCCTGCGTTTCCTCCAGGTAAATCTGCTCCTTTGCTTTGAGCTTGCTGTTGAGAATCGACCTTTTCTGTATTAACTTTGGTATCTTTTGACTCAAGCTCTTTTGGTTGATTTCCCCCAACCTCAACCTGTTTCTGAGTTACTGCTGCACCAACCTTTTTTGTCGGGGGTGGATCTGTTGCCGCGTTCCCGCCATCATCTGGTGGTGTGGGGCTAGCTTGATACTTTTCTGTCGTAGCCTGATTTTGTTGTTGGCCGTTTTCCGTATCAGTTTTGGATTCTAAATTTTTTTGGTTATCTTCGTCACTTGGTTTTGGGAAATTCTCTCGCAGTTGGATAGCTAGCCCATACCCCGCAGAGGTTGTCGGCACTTTTGTCTGAAGTTTATTTTCTTTTGGTGCTACATAAAGAGATTTCGGCTGCACTGCACTGCCATTTTGCTGGACAACGTGCGTCAACTCATGGGCCAGTAATTCTTTGCCTGCATCACTTCCAGGAGAATATTCGCCCTGACGGAAGAACACATCTTGTCCTGTGGTAAAAGCACGAGCTTGTATAGATTCATTTAGGCGATTAGATTGAGCATCGGTATGAACTCGGACGCTACCGAAATCAGCCCCAAACGCTTGTTCCATTGGGTGCTTAATATCATCTGCAAGCGGCTGCCCATTGCCACGTGCTTGTTGGATTGAAGTTTCTAGCTGAGATGTTGCTGCTGTTCTTCCTCCACCCTGACGCTGCACCAAAGGAGTAATAGAATCCGCCAAGGAGTTCATTTGTAATTGGTCTTCTTCCTCTGGTAATGCCTCCCGTTGGATAGACTGCACTGGTTCGCTCATCCTCTGCATCACCAACTGAGCGACGTTATCAGCCTCCTGTTCATAAATATCTCCAGGCTGGTTAACTGTCAGTTTTGTTTGTGGACGCCGCAGGGATATTCGACTAATGTCATGTCCAAGTGGTTTGCTTGGGGATTTTACCTCATTCACTATCTGGGATGAAGTACCAAGCGACTTCATTTGCAATTCTTCCTCTGGTATTTCCTCCCGTTGCAGCGAGGGAGTCTCTCCCCAAGATTTCATTTGTACTTCTTCCTCTAGCAGTTCCTCGCGCTGAATACTGCCCTCTGGTTTCGTTTGCAATTCATCTTCATCATCAGGTAATTCTTCTCGCTGAAGTTTCCCACTCAGTGGCTGATGAATTCTTTGCATTACCTGACGTGCTGTTTGGTCAGCTTCTTGCTCGTAACGATCTCCAGGCTCCCCAATCGTCAGTTTTGCTTGAATTGGTGTTGGTGTATCTGGTCTTCTGACTGGAATATTGGCAAAGTTATGACCAAATCGAGTTGCTTTTTCCAGTCGAGAATTCAAAGATCGATCCATCTTGGCTTGCAATACAGTCAGCCGTTCTTGTCCCTCTGGCGTAATCGTCCGATGCTTGGCTTGTAATTCCAATCCAGCTGCTTCCATCTTTTCTTCTGCAAAAGCTTCATTCTCTACGTCCGTTTGTGTCACGGGCGTAGAGAATGAAGCTTTTTGAGTTTGACCGCCAAATGCTCTATGGGCTAATTGAGGAGTTTGTTCTGATGCTTGGGAATTAGAAAAGCTGGATGAGGGACTTTTGAGGGATTTCATCGGTTTTATTGCAACTATTGACGATTCAATTTGTCTAGGTGATTAGTTTTGATTATCATTTACCCAAAATTGCAATTATCAAGATAATTTTAGAATGTTAATCAATTAGAAATAATTAATCAGTAGATGGCTCCCCCCTTTTGCACCCGCACTATGCTGATGGGCGCGGACAATCGTTGAGTCAATCATCACATATTCATTGTCGGCATCATTTGCCAAGTGCTGAAACACCTGCTCCCATACGCCTGTTTTTGACCATCGACTGAAGCGTGTGTGAATCACACGAAAATCTCCAAATCTTGCTGGTAAGTCACGCCAAGGAATGCCTGCTCGGTAACGATATAACACTGCTTCGACAAACAATCGATTATCTTTAGCCGTGGCTCCCACATAGCCCTCTCGTCCAGGTAGCAGGTTTTTGATTCTCTCCCACTGGTCATCTCGTAGTGCGTATCGGCGCGTCATCGTTTTTAAGAGTTTTTATTCTTTTTCAACAGTTCTGATTTCAGTTTACCTAATTGATGACACGCCCTAAGGCTGTATCAGGAAATTATTTTTGCAAGGTACTTCCGACGTATTGAAATATACTCTTTTTGGAAGATGAATCGCTCTTTAAGGGTGAGTATAACGTTAATTAGAAATCTGAAAAGAGGTTCAAGCAATGGTTACAAATACAGGTAACGGACAATCTCAAACAGCGATTAGCGACTTGGAGTATGATTTTGTCACCGTTTTGCACAACAAGGCTGAAGCTGTTAAAGCTTACGATACTTACATCAAAGATGCAGAACAAGTAGGTTCTCAACCTTGTGTAGAGTTGTTCCAGAAATTGCGGCAATCTGATATTGAACACGCACAAGAGATTCGCCAACATCTACAACAAGTGCTGCAACAGGGTAAGATGTAACCCAGGTTTTAAGTTCATAAGCGTAAGTCCGTCATAGACATCGCTTCTGGTTTAGCTAAAACAAAAAGAGGCGATGTCTAAAACAGGCTATGACGCTCTCTACGAGACGCTGCGCGAACGCTATCGGCGTTACACTTGCTGATTAAATTAGAGGCAAGCATTGCCCACTATCAGATAGACTAATTTTGGGCTGCTTGCTGTACTTGCGCCACCGTTAAATCGAGAGCTACCGCCACTTGTTCTACACTTAATCCCAATGCCAACAATCGGGGAATAGCTTCTAACTTAGCTTCCTGGCGACCTTCTTGGCGACCTTCTTCTAATCCGTCTTCCTTGATTGATTGATACATCCGGTTTTTTTTGAATTCGTCGTCTATACCCAACATTTCTGCTAACTCCTCTCGGCTTAACCGGGTAAATTTGTACAACAGAATAGTCTCTATTAATTCTACAATTTGCTTGGTGGTAGATTCATCTGCCAGTTGTTGCCTTGCTTGTAAAATTAATTCTCTACCTTTGTCAACGGCTGTCTCTTCTCTTTCGATAATTAATTTAACGATCGCAACTTGAAGTGAGTTCTCCCTCGTATCTAATTCATCTAGATAAATGCGTTGCACTTGTGAACTCTCTAGCAGCAATTGATATGGTAGCCGATCGCTTGGATCTCAATACTTGTCGGTTAAGGGGAAAAGGGGAAGGGGAAAGGGGAAAGAAAAAACCTTTAACCTTTACCCTTTAACCTTTTCCCCAAACCCAATTCCAATTTAAAAATGCTTAACCGAGCAGTATTGGCTTGGATCTAAACTCCTTTGAGGATAGATAACCACAGCACCCCAAAAATTGACTGATTCGTTTTGACGTAAGTAAAGAAAGATTTCGCCAAAGAAGCGTCTATAAAAATTTGCGTCTAATTGAAACTGAACTTCAACAAAGTAAAGTGGTTGGTTTGTGGTTTCACTTGTAGGGATAAATACCCCATCAATCCTAAAAGCAGTTTCTTTTAGCTCGACTGAAACAAATTGATATGCGTTGACGTTGGCAGTCGTGTCGCCAATTATGGCAAAAAATATGCTAGGAAAAGCTTGCAATAAGCTATAAAATATTTTGTCAGTTTGCACCGAGATTTAGTCAAGGGAGCATTGAATATTGAAAGTCTATCAAAAATAGTGTAATCGCGTCTGTTTCAACATAAAAAAGCAGATAGGAATAACCATCTGCTTTAATAAAAGATTCCATTCTCTAATTTACATAGATACCAACTGATTCACTGGAGCAATCCCAGCCAAATCTAAAATTGGCGCGATCGCATCTTCACGCTTCACTGCCATCATGTGAACTCCTTGACACAATTGCCGCGCTATTTGCACTTGCTCGGCAGCAATTTTTATCCCTTCCTCAAAAGGGTCTTTGGCTTTTGCCAATCGATCAATAATATGTTGGGGAATATCCACACCCGGAACACATCTATTAATAAACTGGGCATTTTTTGCCGATTTCAACAGAAAGATTCCTGCCAAAATCGGTTTTTTATAACCAGCAGCAATGGTATCCATAAACTTTTCTAGCCGCTCAAAATCGGTAATCAACTGACTTTGAAAAAACTGCGCTCCAGCTTCGATTTTGCGTTCAAATCGACTTTGTAAACCCGACCAACTTTTACATTGCGGATCTACTGCTGCACCAACAAATAAATCTAAGGCTCCATCAGTCAAGGGTTTTTCATTACAATCAACACCTTGATTCATCTTCCGAATCAGTTGCAGCAGTCGCACAGCTTCTAAGTCAAACACTGCTTTGGCATCTGGATGATCGCCTGCTTTTACTGGGTCGCCAGTCAAAGCTAAAATATTGCGGATACCTAAAGCATGAGCGCCCATCAAATCAGCTTGTAAACCGATGCGGTTGCGATCGCGGCAAGCAATTTGACAAATCGGCTCTATACCATTTTGTGATAAAATCACCGACGCCATTAACGAAGACATCCTTAACACGGCGCGGCTACCATCAGTTACATTGACGGCATGAACTCTCCCCTTAAGAGTCGCCGCCATTTGAATCATGTGCGCTGGATCTCCCCCCTTCGGCGGCGCTACCTCGGCGGTAACTAGAAATTCACCTGCTTGTACAGCTCTGCGAAAGTCATTAAAGGCTGTGGGGCTGTGGGTGTGATGCATAACATTAAGCTTTTCAATTTCTTAAATGGTATAACAAATCACACCTAAAGGGGAAAACTTATAGAGGTAGAGAGTAGCCTAAAGCAGCTTTTACCTGTGATAAAGTTTGATTTGCGATCGCTCTAGCTTTTTCCCCTCCATCCCGCAACACAGACTCCAAATAGCTTTTATCCGCCGTTATCGAGTGATATTTTTCTTGAATTGGTTTTAGGGATTCAATAATTGTGTCTGTTAACAATGGCTTGAACTGTCCCCAGCCCATATCCTGACACTCAACTGCCACATCTTCCTTTTTCTTCCCAGCAAGCAATGTATACAGCGTTAACAAATTATTACACTCTGGACGCGCTGGATCGTCAAAAGTCAGCCCACGAATCGGATCGGTTTTACAACGCTTAATTTTATATTGAATCTGTTCCGGTGAATCTAGCAGACTGATTCGGCTTAACTCTGAAGGATCGGACTTCGACATTTTGCGTGTACCGTCCGCTAAACTCATCACTCTTGCCCCTTCCTTGCGAATCAAAGGGTCTGGTAACTTCAAAACTGGTTGATCTGGTTTACCAAATTGGTGATTTAACCGAGCTGCAATATCCCGTGTCAATTCCAAATGTTGCTTTTGGTCTTCACCCACTGGCACTTTATCCGCTTGGTAAAGCAAAATATCCGCTGCCATCAGCACAGGGTAATCTAATAAGCCTGCACTCACATTTTCTCCCTGTTTAACAGCCTTTTCTTTGAACTGGATCATATCTTGCAGCCAGTTTAGAGGTGTAATGCAGTTGAGCAACCAAGTGAGTTCGCTGTGAGCCGAAACGTGGGATTGTACAAAGATGGTGGAGTGATTTAAATCAAGACCACAAGCTAGATAAAGAGCAGCAAGAGTGTAGGTATCAGCTGCCAACTGTTTTGGGTCGTGCGGCACTGTAATCGCGTGCAAATCAGCCACAAAAAGGTAATTTTCGTATTCGCTCTGACCTTCTACCCAGTTGCGAATGGCTCCCAAGTAGTTACCTAGATGGTAATTGCCGGTTGGTTGAACTCCAGAAAGAACACGTTGCTTGCCCATAAATTCCAACTTAGTTATCTCAAATCCGCGCTATGTCAAGTGGCGATGTCTGGCGACAAGTTGCTTGCGCCTACGCAAAACTCATTTAATTTTGACATTTTCCAGGTCAACTCGCCGTTGTGGAATGAGAGATTTTAACTCAACTCCGATTGCTATAGAAACTCTTCACAAAGGAAAACAACAACTTAGTGTACTTTCGACAGCTTGTAGAGTGGGCATTGTAAAGCTTTGTAGTCCATTGTAAATAAAAAGTCGATGCAATGGCATTGTTAGTCGATACAATCGCATTGTCAGTCGATACAATCGCATTGTCAGTCGACGCAATGGCATTGTTAGTCGATGCAATCGCATTGTCAGTCAATACAATCGCATTGCAAAAGGTTGCATTTACATAACACGACAATAGAAATACTAAACTGCAAAACACCGTAATTAAAGCTTTTGCTCTTCATCAAAGCAGTTTATGTACTTTTGATTTACAAAAATAGACAAAATTTAAATTCTTTTCAGAGAAAGTAGCAGTAATCTCAACATTATGAGTTAATTTTTTCACTCAGGAGAGTCTGCTGATGAAAGCTTTACTACTCTGACCTATAAAAATGCTCAATTATTTCTGGATTTACTAGCAGACAATTGGTCTGGCAATTTTTCGTTGCACAAATCCGCCATTATATTTTATGACAACGGCGGTAATCCTGCTAACTGACTACAACATTATCTTTGCCGATGCAAATCTCTATCTAAAAATAGATAGAGCAAGAATAAAAGTAGTGGGATCATAGCATCACCTCTGCAATGACCATCCAAAACCCGGATTTGTCAAAAGTAAAAAATTTTTCAACCAAAATTTAATTAGAGGACTACAGCAATGAAAGTACTCTTACTTTACCCCCGCTTTCCTAAAACGTTTTGGTCTTACGACGAATTCATGAAGATAGCGGGACTTAAGGCATTTATTCCACCGCTAGGGATTCTGACTGTTGCCGCTATGCTACCAACAGACTGGGAAGTTCGGTTTTACGATCGCAATGTTAATCAAGAAACGGATGAAGATTGGCAATGGTGCGACATCGTGATTCTTTCTGCCATGCTTGCACAGAAAGAAGACTTTCTCGCTCAAATTCACAAAGCAGCACAACTGGGGAAAAAAGTTGCTGTAGGTGGCCCTTATCCAACCTCAGTGCCAGAACCTGCCGAAAAAGCAGGAGCTAACTATTTGATTTTAGATGAAGGAGAGATTACAGTTCCGCAATTTTTAGATGCGATCGCTAAAGGTGAAGAACAAGGAACCTTCCGTGCTCTTGAAAAACCAGATGTAACCCAAAGCCCCATCCCTCGTTTTGATTTACTCAAGCGAGATGATTACTTAATGATGGCAATCCAGTTTTCTCGCGGTTGTCCTTTTGAATGCGAATTCTGTGACATCATCAATCTATACGGTCGCAAACCACGCACTAAAGAACCTAGTCAAACTTTAGCAGAACTCCAAACTCTTTATGATTTAGGCTGGCGCGGCTCTCTGTTCGTTGTGGATGATAACTTCATTGGCAATAAACGCAATGTAAAACGTCTTTTACAAGAGTTAATTCCGTGGATGCAGGAACGTAATTATCCCTTCACTTTCCTGACAGAAGCTTCCGTCAACCTAGCAGAAGATACTGAGCTATTAGAACTAATGGCTAAAGCTGGTTTCTACGCAGTCTTTTTGGGTATTGAAACACCAGATCAAAACAGCCTGCAAGTCACTCGTAAGTTTCAAAATACCCGCAATCCTCTATTAGAAGCCTGTCGTACCATAAATCAAGCCGGATTGTTAATCTATGCAGGATTTATCATTGGTTTTGATGGAGAAAAGGCTGGCGCTGGGGAGCGAATTCAAGCTTTTATTGAAGAAACCAGCATTCCTCAACCGATGCTAGGTATACTGCAAGCTATTCCCAATACTGCCCTCTGGGAAAGACTAAAAAAAGAGGAGCGATTATTAGAAGGATTTGGAGGTACGGAGGTGGGGGATCAGAATTCCTTAATGAATTTTGTTCCTACCCGGCCGATAGCTGAAGTTGCTAGAGAATATTTAGAGGCAATTTGGAGAATGTACGAACCCAAAAACTATCTCCGACGTTGTTTTGAACAATGCCTCAAGATTACACCTAATCCCCAACTACAGCAGACGATGTATTTTCCTCCTGGCAAAGGACTGCGACTACTTGCAAACTTGCTCTGGCGACAAGGCTGGCAACGGCAAGAAATTCGCGGTCAATTTTGGCAACAGCTTTGGGCTATTCTCCGCACCAAGCCGCAATTTGTGAATATGTATTTGGGTTTATGCGCTGCTGGCGAGCATTTTTGGGAATACCGCCTTTTAGCCAGAGAGCGCATTACTGAGCAGTTAGGATTTGATCCGCTAACCACATCTCCCCCTGTTGAAAAACCATTAGTCACAATTTAAGATTATACCAATTTGAAAAAAGAATACGACAAATAGACCATTTGTAGAGACGCGATTCATCGCGTCTTTTAATTGAATTAGTATTAGCTGATTGTTGAGCGATCGCTAATGTATTTTTATAAATAGAAATAGCGATCGCATTAATTTTGCTCACCAAAGCCAAACTCTTAAATTCGATTTACCTTTCAGCCAAACCCACCTGTCCCCCAATTAGCCCCAAAAATCCAGTTCCAAAGTGCTGAATTTCTAAAAAGCTTGCTTGCTCTGGTGAGGTTTTGTAAATTTTGAATGTCTTCATAATTCCTAAAGTGGCAGCACTTTCTAAAGGGCCAACAAAACTAACATCTCGGTCAATAAAATAGGTTTGATTAGCCCAGTAAACCATTTGATTTGCATTTAAAAAGTAGCAGCCCGCGTGAGGATTGAGGGCACGACGAAAGTTAATTGGTGCATTCATAATTGCACCATTGAGTTCCTGTTGCTCCTGCACATTTTGAAAAGGAGCAGTTACTCGCAAAGCCAAATCCCCATCAATATAAGCTTTGTGAACCAAACCGTGAGAAGATACTTCATAACGATTTGGCTGAAGCAAATTTAAATCACCCGTTTGTTGGGTAAACCAGTTTAATTTGATAAAAAACGAAGGATCGTGAATAATTAAGTCATCTTCAAGAAAGCAGTAATAATCATACTGATCGAGACAACTTTGCAGAACAGCTTGACACTCAAACCCCAAAAGTAGAGGTTCTGCATTAGTGGAATGATGCCTATATAAATGGGATGGTAAGGGAAGCTGATTCAGAAGATGATTATCTTGAGTTGTACAAATAACAATATCTAGTTCGTGAGACTGCGGCTGATTAGCAGGAAAAGCTAGTCGTTGAGCAATGTTGATAATACTTTGAGATTTGCCAAATAATTGATGTAAAGCGGTAATACTTTTAGTTAACGCCTCCAAACGGGGTTGCGGGTCTTTGCGTTGGGAAGCATGACGACCCTCATTGCTAGGTTTGAAAAAATGGGCAATGGTAAAAATAATTCGCATTTTACATATCAATTTTGTATTTATTTGTCATTTGTCATTTGTACTGAGCGTAGTCGTAAAGCCTGCGGCATAGCTACGCTTCGGGCGCAGCCTCTCCAAGAGTTATATTGGTCATTTGTCGTTTGCTCTCGATCAATAACTAATGATTAATATACTTCTTGCAAAAGTCTTTCTTTTCAGGTTTTTATTTGCACCTTCGCTTGAGGCAAAAAATATTTATGCAAGTGACTAATGGCTAATGACTAATGACTAATGACCAATTACCAATGACTAATTTTTGCCAAATCCTTTAGAACTTGGACGCTTTTTTAAACTATCAGAAGTTTTACCAGCGAACATCCATTGCAAATGCTGTGGTAACAGTTTCGCCAAATCATAACGCTTCAAAATAGTCTCTCGCGCATTCGCACGAATTGCTTTCATCTCTTGAGGATTATTCAGCGCCTCTTCAACCCGATTAGCAATCTTCTGGGGAGAAAAGAAATCTACCAGCAGTCCATTCACCCCATCCTGTACGACCTCCAAGACTGGCGAAGTCTTAGAAGCTATTAGTAAACATCCTGCTGCCATTACTTCTAACATTGACCAAGATAATACAAAAGGACGGGTTAAATAAACATGGGCAGAAGAAGCTTGCAAAACCTGAAGATACTCATTGTAAGGAAGCCTATCTGTAAAGTGCAGCCTCGATAAATCCAAAGATAATTTTTCTAGCATTAATTGTTTATAAGTCTGACCATCGGGGAGATTTTTACCATAAGCAACTCGATCTTCTCCGACAACTACCACGTGGCACTTAGGTCGTCGCTGCTGAATTAGCGCTACCGTTTCCATAAACTGCGGAAAACCTCTATAAGGTTCCATTCCTCGTCCTACATAAGTTACCAACTCTTCCACATGAGAAAGATCCAGATTTATTCTTGGTAAAACTAACTTTGCGCCTGGTTTGGGGACAAAATAATTAGTATCAACACCATCATGAATGACAGTGAGTTTGCTATGATATTCTTTGGGAAACTGCTGACGCTGCCAATTAGTTGGAGAAAGACCGCGATCGCAGCTATATAAATCAGTTAAAATCGGTGCATTTTTCACGCGGATGCGGCATTCATCATCAGCATTCAACGGATCGTTAGGATCAAAATCTGCATCGGAACCGTGAGCGTGATAAAACCACTCGAAATAACACAATAATTCTGCTTTGGGAAAAACATCTTTCATAAATAAAGTCGGCCCCCAACCAGAATGGCCATAAACTATATCTGGAAAGAAACCCTCGGATTTTAATTTTTCTGCCACGCGATAGACAGCCTGCGCGGTGAGAACAGCATTTTCCAGGTTGCGAACATAGTGGTGAGTTTGAGGCGCCGCTTCACGAGAAGGAGTATAAATAGCTTTAAAAACGCCAGGTATTTCCCCTTCCCGACGATTTGTCCCAAAGACGACTTGGCAATTAGGATCTTTACCTAAAACTGTCACTAGGTTACGGAATTGTGAGGGGAAATTGGGATGTAAAAATAAAACTTTCATTGGAATAATCTTGATTAACTTATTGCCAGATAAAATAAATTAAGACAAGCTGCTTAAGATTATAAGATTATTTATCATAATTTTTAGCAAGTAAATTTAGGTAAATGGTTGCTCGAAAATGCGAAAATAATCGCAAATTCGTGTTATTACCATGAAATTTATTGGCATTGATTTAGGCTGGCGATCGCAACCAAGTGGACTATGCTGTTTAGAATGGGTAGATGGACAACTGCAATTACTCGATCTAGACCGCAAAGATGCCATTGCAGATATCCTTATCTGGATCGATCAAAGCGTCCAACCAGACGAACCAGCCATCATCGCCGTAGATGCACCTACCCTCATACCCAACACTAACGGGAGTCGCCTACCCGACAAACTTAGCCACAAGCACTTTGGTAAATATCATGCGGGATGCTACCCAGCTAATCAAAACCTACCCTTTGCAGAGCGCACCATCAACTTTGGCTTAGAATTAGAATCACGTGGCTTTGCCCACGCCCCCACCATTGAACCGCAAAAACTTAGCAGATATCAAATAGAAGTCTTTCCCCACCCAGCAATTGTTAACCTATTCAACTTAGAACGCATCCTCAAATACAAAAAAGGACGCCTCAATGAACGCCGCCTAGAACTAATCAAACTCCAAAATTATCTTCTTGATATCCTCCCCTCCTTCTCTCCTCCTCTGCGTTCTCTGCGCCTCTGCGGTTCGTTTATTCCAAAAATCCCCACCACAGGCGCAGCTCTCAAAGCAACCGAAGATAAACTAGATAGCTTAATTTGCGCCTATGTTGCCGCATATTGGTGGTATTGGGGAGAACAACGTAATCTCGTATTAGGCGATCGCACTACTGGCTACATTATCATCCCCCAAAGAATATTAGCCTAAAATTGTAATATCGTAAGATTTAACTCAAAGAGGTTTTATGCAAGGAGTTAGTTCTAACTTGAGTTTAAAAGAGCTTTATGAAATTGACGATCATCTCTGGTTAGAGGAAACAATCAAACTCTTGAAAGCTAACCATTTAGAAGAATTAGATTTAGAAAACTTAATTGAGGAGCTAGAAAATTTGGGTCGTAGAGACAAAGCCAAGGTTGCTAGTTTATTAGAACAAATTATTAGACATCTTTTGCTGCTGCAATATTGGACAGAAGAAACTCAATATAATTCTGGACATTGGAAAGCAGAAATTAGAAGCTTTAGGAATCAATTAAAACGTCACTTAACAACGAAATTATATCAATACTTAGACAATGAATTAGCATCAATTTATGATGATGCTTTAGGGTATGTAATTGAAAAAACTGAGGGTAAAGTATCTAGTTTACCTCAGTATTGTATTTATACCTTAGAACAGCTATTAGACATTAATTATCTACCTGAAAACGTGTAAAACAAAAGGCGTTGCTAAACTTAAATCAGCAACGCCTAATCTTGATTATTCAAAAATTAATCAGCACTCTTATTCTGCCCAAGCAATCAACCTTGGTTCATAAGGATTAGCCAGGTGTGGATTTTTCGGCAATACACGCAAAGACAAGCCTTGTAAACCAGAAGCGGTATAGGTGATATTACCCGTGTAAATGCTCAATTGCTGTCCATCTTGCCCTTGGTAATCCATCACCACTGTTACAGCGTTGACAATCTCACCATTGGCATCGATCGCACCTTGATATAACTCCACCTGCACATCATCATTGGTCAAAGTTGCTAAGTCAACCTTAGCTTTGACAGCAACGGTTTGGTTAACCTCAATGTCTGAAGCTGCCGATACATCAACATCTTTGATTCTGATATTGAACCAGTGTTCGCTCAGTTTTTCTTTCCAAGCAGCTAGTTCTTTCGCTGGGCCATAGTTATCAACAGTCAGGGTATGATAGCGATCGCTAGCCGGGAAATAAGCCCTTTGTGCATATTCTCCTACCATCCGCGCTGTATTAAAGAACGGACAATTCAACCGAATTGCATCCTTCATTTTGGCAACCCACGGACGGGGCAAACCATCAGTATCCCGATGTTCATAAAATAGCGGTACAACTTCCTTCTCTAACAATTCATAGAGAGCATTTGCTTCTACTTCATCTTGGTAGTTGGGATCGTCGTAATTTTCTCCATGTCCAATCGCCCAGCCTGTGCGGACGTAATCAGCTTCATCCCACCAGCCATCTAGTACGCTTAAATTCGGCAATCCATTCATAGCGGCTTTCATACCACTTGTACCAGAGGCTTCCCGTGGACGACGCGGTGTATTTAACCAGATATCGCAACCCGCAACCATCAACCGGGAGATGTGAATGTCGTAATTCGGAACAAACACTACCTGTTTTTCTAAATGCTGTTCGCGGATAAAGTGATTGATCTCGCGGATCAGTTCTTTACCGGGGATATCCTTGGGATGTGCCTTACCAGCAATTACAAATTGCACTTTTCGGTCTTTGTTAGCCAGCAGAAGCCGCTTAATGCGATCCAAATCACGCATCCAGAGGGTGGCGCGTTTGTAGGTGGCAAAGCGACGGGCAAAGCCGATGGTGAAAGCGTAAGGATCTAAAACTTCTTGGGCTTGGACAATTTCGGAAGCGGAAGCGCCGCGATCGGTCAAATGCTTAACTAAATGCTCCCGCACATACAAAATCATATCTAAGCGACAGCGTTCGTGATTGCGCCACAATTCCTCATCCGGTATGGCGTCCATCCGCTCCCATAATGGGCTATCTGGTGGTGCTGATGACCAATTTGGGCCGAGGTAGCGATCGTACAATTCTTGAGTCGATTTAGCCACACAACTCCGAGCATGGACACCGTTGGTAATTGCGGCGATCGGCACTTCCTCCACTGGCACCTTCTGCCACAAGCCTTGGAACATTTGCCGCGACACCACACCATGCAGTTGTGCGACACCGTTAGAAAATGTTGCCATTTTCAGTGCCAGCACCGCCATACTGAAAGGCCCAGATAAATCGCCTGTATTCTCGCGCCCCAGTCCTAAAAATTGCTCTTTGGGCAACCCAAATATCTCTGCGTAATATCCCAAGTAGTGCAGCATTTTCTCAGGAGCGAACAAGTCAATCCCTGCTGGTACTGGCGTATGGGTGGTAAAGATATTGCTGGAAGCAACCACCTGTCTAGCTTGGACATAATTCAGTCCCTCTTCCTGAATCAGCAAGCGGATGCGTTCTAGGGCAGAGAAGGCAGCATGGCCTTCATTCATGTGGTAAGCGGTAACTTTTAGCCCCAAAGCTTTGAGCATTTGCACGCCACCGATCCCCAGCATGATTTCCTGGTGGATACGCATATCAATGTCGCCACCGTACAGCTGGTCTGTGATGTCGTGGTCGTAAGTATTGTTCGGTTCAATGTTAGTGTCCAGCAGATACAGAGGTACTGTTCCTACCTGTACGCGCCAAACTCTGGCATATACCTTGCGTCCTGGATAATCTACCGCAATCCGCAGTTCAGAACCATCGGCATTGCGCTCTAGATGCAAGGGCATATTATAGAAATCGTTGAGCAGGTAGCGTTCTTGCTGCCAGCCATCAGCATTGAGATACTGGGCAAAGTACCCTTGCTGATACAGCAAACCTACACCTACAAGCGGTAAACCCAAGTCACTGGCAGATTTGAGGTGATCCCCCGCCAGAACGCCCAAGCCTCCAGAATAAACGGGCAAACAATCTACAAGTCCAAATTCCGCCGAAAAATAGGCGTAGCATTCTTTGGGTTTCTGCTCCCGTTGTTTCTGATACCAGGTGCGCTCTTGCAAATAATCGTCTAACTGACGGTCAGCTCGATCCATTTGCGCTAAAAAGCCTTCATCTTCGACAACTTCCAGAAGCCGCGATTGAGAGATCGTACCCAGCATTAACACCGGGTTATGATGGCTAGACTCCCACAGGTCAGAGTCTAAACGACGGAACAAGTCTTTACTTTCAACGTTCCAATCCCAGTGCAAGTTATATGCCAGCCGCCGTAGTGGTTCGAGTCGCGGCGGTAGTGAAGGAGATACATTAAATGTGCGAATTGGCTGCATAGGTTGGCAAAACTCCAAGTTTAGCTATGGTTATTGTTTACTCTCTTTACCAATGTTGCCAATTCTTTATACAGTAGTTTGTGAAAAAGCGATGACTTTGTTAAGCATTGAGAATTATTTTTAACCTCGTTGCTAAAGTTTACACCAAGGTGTTTCTAATTCTATGCCTGACTCTGAGCCATGTACTTGGTATATTAAAATTTAATCATTGACTGGTATGTATCACTTAAAAAAATTTAGTTTTGAATAAATAATTTATATTTATTTTAGTATTGCTTCCGGGGATCAATTCGAGATTCTTGGCTGAGGGTGAAAATTCTCCATAGCTGTGTCCAGTAAAGTGAAATTTTTTAATTATTTTTTAATAAAATTGCGCTATCAAAGAAGGCAGTCGCGATAAAACGAGTTTCAAAAGCCAAACATGAAAATATTCTAAAGACTGTGATTTTTACTCAGCACTCTCAAGCCAGGAGGCAGCAAGGAAACCCCATAAATAATTAATCGGATGAAAACCCTACCAAGCAATTAACCAGGAAAAGCGATGCCTGCGATTTTTGCTAGCCTACGCTAACTACTTGGTATGAAATATTTGCACTAAACCAGGGAAATAACTTATAAAGGTGTTATTTTATGCACCTAGTGAAGGCTGATCTTTAGTATTTTTTGTCATTGTCAGAGCTACAGCTGCTGCATAAGCAAGTTCCGCTGCCATTTGATAAGCTAGTTTGATACTTGATGAAGTGTCCTTGGCTTTAGGAGATGGGGAAGCTTTTTTTCGGCGCGACTCTTGTTTAACATCACCGGCTGCAATCGCTCGCTGTAAAATGATCCAGGCATCTAGGTCTTCTGAGTCATAATTACCTTGAAGCTGCGATCGCAGTTGATCTTCGGCTACAACACTCAGATAGCCGATAGTTAGAGCTTCTTGTACGATTTCTTTAATTAAAGCCATAATTTGAACCAAGTATGTGAGTTAAAACCGATACCTCAATTTGGGAAATTAGATGTTTTTTTGTAGATTTATCCTCGAAACTAAGCTACTTTTAGCTTTCTTTTAATAAAATTTATAATGAGTAGTACCAAGCACGCATCACCCGCTTGGCTCACCCGAATGGGTGATTTATAAATTTTTAGATACTTTTAGATACAAGTAATAGTAAAGAGGAAAATTTTCAGCTACTTTGGCTTTTTAAGGAAAAGGGTGTCACAAGTATAGTAGATATCATTATGAGTTGAACCCCAAATTATAAAATAGTAATCGATAGAAATATAGGCCAAAATGCCAATAACTACTTACAGCATTTTTAAATCTCTCTCCTTAATGGATGTTATCTAAGTGTATAAAAATATTTGAGAGTAGCGTAGGCTTTGCCCGCACTTTTCTACAAGACTCCACGTTCGCACAGCGTGCCGTAGGCAAGTGGTTCGACATGGTTCGACTCCGGCTCCATCGAGCGAAGCCGAGATGCTCACCAGCCGCTCTGTTACCACCGTAGGCATCGCTCTAGTAAAAAAGTTAACTTATTTCCAGCATTATCATCAACAATAAATATAGAAATCAACTTATTTAATGAGAGTGTTCCACTAAAAATAAAATGTGTTATCGTTAAAAACAATTGTTATTAAAAACCATTCATGTCATTACAAACGTGAATTGGCTAGTCTGTAAATCATCCGTGTGCAACATGATTGGAGCAGCATACTCTAGAAATTCGTTGCAAGAAAGCCGTCATAGCAGTCGGGGAAGCGCTTACTTGTTTGCACCGATGGTTAACTTCAATGTGATGGCTGATGTGGGAGATAATCCACCCTAATTGGATTTTTTTGGGCACAAATACCCATAGAAATCCAACAATAATTACATTGTCATGCTAGGCAGAAATTTTATCTAAACTTTGAATATAGTCTAGTTAAATGTATTTTTTGTTGCCAAATAGCTTGCGAAACTGAGTTGTTTCAAAAGACTAAAACCGCTTGAGAGCAAATAGCTTCAAGACAAACAACACTATCCCTATTTACTTTAGGAGTGCTGTTAGCGGTAGCAAGCTTTTCAAATTTGCCAGAGAACCAAAACAGTAGTCTATCTAAATCAGCAAATTTTCTATCAGACAATTTAAAAGTCTGAGTTTTGACTCGGCAATGCACTGAAAATTTTTTTGTTAATTGATTTTGTGAAAAATAAGCCAAAGTTTTACGTGCATATAGTACAAAATCTGCTAGCGACTTAACGTAATTGTGCATAATACTTGAGTAATTCTACACACCTAACCTCAAGAATTGCTTGCATAGTCAAAGCCAGACTCTGGTTTTTCAAATATTGGAAAACCATCTAAAAATCTTGGAAAATTTTGGTGATACTGCTAGCTCATGTATTAATACACACGGAGCCTATTGGTATTGGCAAAAGATTAGGATACAGCCAAAACAACTTGAAACACTGTCAACAAAAACTGATTAAAGAGATATGTAGCCATGCAGAACGAGCAATATTTTTCCAAATTGCAGCGCGTGCAAGAACTTTTAGTAACTACACTGTTAGGAGATATTCCAACACTTCTTCTCGGCCCAAAGTTGCGTAATTTAGGATATCGTAGTATTTTTAGCCAGATAGATAGCCCCGTGTATATTCAAAATGGTGTTGAATTTAACGGTACTTCTTGTATTGAGATCGGCGCAGGAGTCTATATTTTCAAGGGTGTGCGAATAGATGCGAGAGGACACAAAAATAATAGAATTCATCTAGGAAATAGAGTCGCAATTGAGCGTAACGTTGATATTGGGTCTTTAGAAGATACGTGTATACATATTGATGAAGACACCTTCATTGCTCCCAACGTGTCTATTGAGGGGCCAGGAGACATTAAAATTGGTAAACACTGCTTGATTGCTGCCCATTCAGGGATATATGCCAATAATCATAATTTTGCCGATCCGATGGAGCTAATTAAATACCAAGGTGTTACTCGCAAGGGAATTGTGATTGAGGATGATTGTTGGCTAGGACATGGAGTAACAGTATTAGATGGCGTTACTATCGGCAAAGGCAGTGTTATTGGTGCAGGAGCAGTTGTTAATCGAGATATTCCTCCTTTTTCCGTTGCTGTTGGCATACCTGCACGAGTAATCAAAAACCGAATTGGCAAAGATATAGCAAAGCTTCAAGTTGAGAAATAGGGCATGAGGTATAAGGGGCAGAGGGGCAGGGGAGCAGAGAGAGGAGCAGGGGAGCAGGGGAGCAGGGGAGCAGGGGAGCAGAGGAGAAATAACTCAGCAAGGGTTGAACTTTAGCTATCCGCTAACAGCACTCCTGAAGGGTATGGGGAATAATAACTATCCCCTGTAACCTGTTGTCTTTTTTGGGAAACCTTTGCCATCAGTCAACGTCACAAGGGTAAACGCCTCTGAGTTATTTTTCTTAAGGGCATCTACAAGTCAGACAACTGACATCTTGTACATCTATCATAACCATAGGGTAGACATTGCTAGTCTTGAGTCCCCAGAGTCCTCTAAAAAAGGGACGAGATTTGGGTAATATAAAGTAGCTATCTTTTCTGCATTGCAGATACTGAAAGAAAAGCTTTCTTTGTTTTACCCGTTGGAGATATTTCTATGCTGACTTTAAAAATCGCTGTTTATATTGTTGTTGCCTTCTTCGTAACTATCTTCATCTTCGGATTTTTGTCGAACGATCCAGCTCGTAACCCCGGCCGTCGGGACTTAGAGTAAAAGGCCGATAAATCATCCGCGACTTTGGAAGGCGGAAAATACTAAACGCCACGGAAACTTACTAAGCGAAAATTTAGTAAGTTTCTTCCTCCAAGTAGCTTGCTGTAGGTAGCAGAAGGCGACAGTCGGAAGGCAAAATGTATGTTTAATCCTTCCCTTTGTCATTTGGCTGTTTGTTAGCCCGATTTTGCTCACTTATGCTTCATCCAGTTCTGCCACCTAATCCGCCTCCTATTGTTGAATCTTTACAACCTGTAAATCCCGCCTCATCTGCTAGTCATACAAAGTTTCTTTCAGGTGTAGATACTGGAATACACGAAAATACAGACAAATCCAAGCAGCCCAAGAATTTGGCTCAGTTGGCAATTTCGGGTAACACTAAAAGGGATCCTTTATTGTCAACTCCGATCGACTCAACTCAAGATGACTTGGTAGTTGCTAAAACTTCTTCTGTACCTCATTCACCAGAAACCTTTCCACCAGAAAGTTCCCCACTCCCTGCTTCTGCAACTGCTGGGCTTTTGGGACAGCCAATGGTTGTTGGTTATCCCACGCAGGAGGTTACAACCTCTAATGGCCAAGTTAAAGAATACACAAAGACAAGTCCGAGCGTCAAACCCCGCCACTCGGAACTTCTTCTGATGTCGGCACTGCGTAAACGGGAGATGCAAAGAGAAGCCGCTACCTTGCAAAAAAAAGTCGGAGCGGAGGCTTTAGACCAAAACGCGAAAGATGAGCCTGCTCAAAAACTCAGTCAGCGATGTCTGACGACAAGCTGCTTTGCGTCTACGCAAAATCCAAACTCTAATGGTGGAGCAAAACCAACCTTTTTGGACTCTTCTAGCTTTAGCTATAGAGTTTCTCCAAGTCCTCTTATCGCCCAATCTCAACACCCTCTTCAAATTGCCCCAACTGTCACAAACAGCAAGAAGTTAGGCAAATCCAAATCAGAAATTTTAGCTGAGAAGTTAACCCAACAAAAACAGCAACGCTATTTCACCGCACAACAGTCTCTAAAAAAAGACAATATCTCTTTATCTGCTGCCGATCTAGCACCGAGTTCTCAATCAGTACAAAATTTTATAACATTTAAATCTCGTAAGCCCACAAACCAACTCTCTGTACCGATCACTATAGAATTTAAGTCCCAAGTCCAGCAACAAAGCCAAGTCCCAACGCCTACACCACAAGTAAATACCACTCAGCCACAAGCTCAACCATCTAGTACAACTGCGCCAGCTACCCCACCGCCAGCCGGACAAAGAATTGTAGAAGTCACTTCAGATCGGCAAGAGTATGACGAGAAACAGCGAATTATTACAGCTGTAGGTAATGTAATTGTGCGATTTGATGGGGCGGTGGTGGATGCCGATCGCTTACAAGTCAATTTGGACAACATGATCGCTGCGGGATTCGGCAACGTCACCTTAACACGGGGCGATCAGATACTGCGCGGACAACGCTTTACCTATAACTTCGTTCAAGATCGTGGGGAACTGGAAAATGGTAGAGGAGAAATTTACGTACCTTCAGCACAAACAGATTTTGCTTTTTCACCCACAGCTGTAAGTACTGGTGGAGTTTCAAAACGTCCGCCCAGCGATCGCATTAGAGCCAATCAACCCCTTTCCGGTGTCAGCAGCCCTGGAGGAATTGATGTGACAATTGGTGGTCGGGCAGGTGTTAGCAACATCCCGCCACCGAAAACAGGGGGTGTAGTCAATCGGCTCAGGTTTGAAGCTGAACAAATTGACTTTTATCCGCAAGGCTGGCAAGCAAGCAATGTCCGCATCACCAACGATCCTTTTTCGCCGCCTGAATTGGAATTACGTGCAAATACAGTAACTTTGACGCGAGAATCACCCTTGGTAGACCGCATCAGGACACAGGGGCAGCGTTTGGTATTGGATCAAAAAGTCTCCTTACCAATTCCCCTGAATGAGCGTACTATTGACCGTCGAGAACGGGACGTTTCACCTGCAATAGTCTCCCCTGGCTACGATGGAGAAGATCGGGGTGGTTTATATATTGAGCGCGGCTTTCCAATAATCGATACAGAGCAGACACGCTGGACAATCACGCCCCAGTTATTATTACAGAGAGCTGTGCAAGAAGGCACAGGTGACTTAGGCGCACTTTTTGGTGTGAAGACCAAGATAAATTCTGTTTTGAGTCCACGGACGATAATTCAAGGAACTGGAGAGTTAACTAGTTTTAACTTGAATGACGTGGAAGAGAATTTGCGAATGAATTTAGGAGTGCGCCAGACATTAGGCACTTCTCTTCCCCACACATTGAATGTGCAATATAACTACCGCGATCGTCTCTACAACGGTACTCTGGGTTTTCAAACTGTCCAGAGCAGTTTTGGCGGCATTATTACCTCTCCTGTGATTCCTTTAGGAAAAAGTGGCATCAACCTTAACTACCAGGCAAGTGCCCAGTATATTGATGCCAACACCGATCGCCAAGACTTGCTAGAACCAGCACGGGAAAACGATCGCATTTCACTTAGTCGTTTACAAGGCAGTGCGACTCTCAGTAGAGGGCTGTTGCTGTGGCAGGGAAAACCATTACCACCTACTGCCACTGAGGGATTACGATACACCGCTACCCCTGTAGTTCCTTACTTGCAAGCGATCGCTAGCCTTACAGGCACTACCAGTTATTACAGCAATGGTGATAACCAAAGCACCTTAATTGGTACAATTGGCTTACAAGGGCAAATTGGTCATTTTTCTCGACCTTTTTTCGACTATACAGCCTTTAATGTCAGTTACTCTCAAGGCTTAAATAACGGATTATCACCCTTTTTGTTTGACCGCTCCGTTGATAACACAGTATTGACCGCTGGAATATCACAGCAAATCTACGGACCTTTTCGCTTAGGCTTTCAAACATCTGTTAACTTGGATACTGGTAAAGAAAGTAGCACCGACTACATTTTGGAATATAGCCGTCGCACCTATGGCATTACCTTACGTTACAATCCGGTGCTGGAGTTAGGCGGTTTCAGCATCCGAATTAGTGATTTTAACTGGGGTGGTGGCACCGATCCATTTTCGGAAATTAAGCCAGTAGTGAACGGCGTGCAACAGGATAATTAGTCTAAGGACTGGGGACGACTCGACAGGCGATCGATCGCACAATTAGTAAATGCCGCGCCAGGTATTCTCAAGTTGGCATAGTCGCCGCTTAGTTGAACGCCTAATGGTGGTTGGTGTAGGGTTACACAACATCTATGAACTGCGGCTTGATACTCTCGCCATTGCCTACGGATTGCAATACTTGCAGCATCGTCACCTAAGTCTGAAAATCTTAGCCCTGCTCGCATCAGCCAGGATTCTACATCAGTTGTTTCACCAACTATTTCTGGAATGGGATTAATCTTTTTCATGAGTAATATCTTATACGTATATGTATTTGCTTCACTTTAAGATAAAGTATCAATACTAGCCAATATCATTTTTTATCAAAATAATCACTAAAAATGATTCATGCCCAAGCATTAATACTTGGGCATGAAAGAGTGAATTACTATTACGGCTGGAAAATATCATTGCTTTAGCTTCCGAATAAGCCGTTTTCTAGGTGGTAATCACTAGAAACGATAGCCTAATCCAGCTTGAAAGCTGACGGCATCAGCATCACTATTTTTGTAGGCGTCAATACCCCATTTAGTATCGCCGTAGGCAATGACATTTTTGCTAACTTCTGATTCAACCCCAAGGGTGACTACAGGTGAATTCCGATTGCCCAATGGAGTTTTTTGACCTTCGTCAGTTACAAAGGAATAACCACCACCGAAGTAAACGTTAGTATTTTTGGCGATGGGCGCATCATAAGTCACTATGGGCATAATTGCAGCAGCATCGCCACCATACAACACAGAACCCCGCAGTGAAACAGGGGCATTGGGTACGGCGTATCGTCCTTGAATATTACCACCAATTTGGGCTTCATCATTTCCTTGTCCGCCACTGGTTGCACCAACAGCAACACCAGCACCGATGTAGTTACCGTTAGTACCAGCTGTTTGAGCAGATGCAATGCCGGCTGAGAGGACAATGGAAGCAACAGCAAGGAAAGAGGCAGCTAATTTTGTAAGTTTCATAGAATTATTCTCACTAGAGTTAAGTAAAATTAATCTTCTCTAGTACTAGAATCTCTTTTTTTACAAAATGTAACCTCACGCATCTGGTTCACCCAAGTGGCTGAATTATTTCTCACCCACCTGGGTGTAACAACTGAAATATTTAATTGAAGAATTCAGGAGTCAGAATGGGCGTTTAGCCCATTCTGACTCCTGACTCCTGAATTCTATTTAGATAACAGTTATTTCTTCAAAAAGCGCTGACGTAGACGAGATATAAATATATTCACCTCTGGTATTTTCAGCCATGAAGCGATCGCAGCAAACACTATAATCCCTACGAAGCCAGATATACACAACTGCAACACCAGAATCAGTAAACCCGTTTTACCTAACAAATGCTGAGAACCAACCAAAGTCCCATAGCTTGCTACTCCAGCAACTATGCTACCACCAGCCAAACCCAGAATCGGCAAACTCCACTCGCGCCAAGGTAAACCATTGAGTTTGCGATCGAGCAACCATAATAGCATTAACATTGAGCTACAATTTACACCCACCGTTGCTAATACCAAACCGGGAGCGCCAAAAGGTTTCACGAAAAACCAATCTAATAAGATGTTGAGCAAGATGTTAAAAATACTGATGCGAAAAGGTGTCTGTCCATCGCCTAAAGCATAGAATACCCGCACCAATACATCACGCCCTAAATAGACAAACATCCCAATTCCATAAGCTACTAGTAAGGATGAAACTAGCTCTGTGGCTTCTGGCTTGAAAGCACCGCGTTCATATACCACCTGCACAATGGGTACTGATAGCGACACCATCAGTGCCCCTAGCGGTAACATCGTAAAAGCAGTGAGTAGCAGTCCTTGGCGAATCCGTAATTTTAAGTCCTGCCAATTTTCGGGGCCAGCAAGTTTGGCAAATATCGGTAATAGAGGCAGCAAAATAATATTAGAAATAATCCCCAAGGGAGTTTGGACTAATAGATTGGCATAGTTAAATCCTGCCGCTGCACCAGGGATAGGACTAGCAAAATAAAGGTCAGTGGCAACATTAATTGGCATCATTCCAGATGAAACTGTTGCCGGAGTCATGATTTTAATTACTTCTTGAACGCCTGGAGATTTAAAATCAAACCGCAGGCGTAATGTGCCCAATCCTAATCGCCATTGAACAATTAGCTGCACTACCCACTGGAGAATCGCTCCTGCCAAGGTTCCCCAAGCTAAGACCATTCCCCCGATTAAAGCGTACTCCGGTTTAATAATGTCCTTGCCCAGTTGCATCGCCAAGATCGCAAGACCGCCAACAACGGTAATACTGGATAATAAAGGGCTAATGGACAGTAACCAATATTGATTGGCTGTATTGAGAGTACCGAAGCCAATGCCAATTAAACCGGCAAATAAAGCCATTGGGGCCATAATGCGGAGTTGTTGAATAGCGATTGCTCTGGTTGTTTCTTCTAAACCATGACCGACTAAATCAACGATCGTATCCGCAAATAGAACTTGAGCAACTGTCACCAGCAACAGCAATCCAGCTACCAGCGTTGTCACAGTTTCCACTAAAGGAGCTGCTTCTTCTCGGCGACGCTTGGCTAAAACGCTGACGATCGCACTATGTAATGGCCCATTTACGCCACCGAGTAAGATCAACAGAAAGCCAGGGATAATATAGGCATAACTATAGGCGGTGGCAGCAGCACCAACACCAAATGCGGCAGCGATCGCTTGCTGCCGCACTAAACCGAAGACTTTACTAATTAATGTGGCTGCGGCAACAATGCCAGCAATTCCAGCGAAGGAACGAGAGGGTTTTTGATCTTGTTGTGTCACGAATAATACCCGACAACTCTTGCAGAGTGCATACTTTAAAACATTTAACCTGAAATTCCGCAGTCTGTCAGGTAAATTTTGACAAATTAGTAATTTTAAATGCCTACGCTCAGGGCAAAGGCAGAGCGATGCTTAAGACGGACTACGCCTACGCTCAAAATTAAATTCCTGAGATTGCGATAATACAGCGAATTACAAGTTAGTTAGATCCCGATTTCAAAGGGGTCAGGCCGCTTTTCTGATTTGTCCCGATAATACTAACTTATTGACAGCCTTGCCTAAGTTCGTAGTGAATATACTCAAATAAACTTTGCACTCCTCTGTGTTTCAAATTAAACCCTCAATTGGCAATGAATTTACACAATTGCGTACTTAGCTATCTTTTCTGTTGTGTATAAGCCAAAATTATTTTTTAATCCATTACAAGGATAGATCGAGAAAGGGGAACTATAACAATAACCATCTTCTGGGAAATAGTTGAACTAGGGATTGGGGATTGGAGACTAGAGACTGGATATCGGGCGAGATTTGAATCCCAAACAAATTTTACTCATATTTTATTCCTTAGTACCCAGTACTCAGTCCCAAAGCGCCCATTCGTCCCCACCTCAACAAGTTGCTATCCATCTGAAATTGGTGAATCCTGGACGCGGCCAGTTGAAGACTGTAAAACTTTGCAGTTTGTCATATTTGTGACACTTCTTAATCCCATGAACTTTGGTGTGAGGAACCCTTGTATAAAAACGAGATAATCCAGAGCAATGGAACCCAATTCAAATTTCACAGAAAATCAACTTCTTTTGTCAAGCGCTCAACTTCAAGAGCAACTAGAGCAACAAAAAGCTCTGGCGAGTGTAATTGTCCGCATTCGGGAATCGCTTGATTTAGAAAAAATTTTTCAAACGACTGTTACACAAGTGCGTCAGTTGCTGAATGCTGACCGAGTAGCAGTCTTCCAGTTCGACCGCGAACAAAACTGGGAGGGAGAATTTGTTTCTGAAGATGTTGCAATTGGCTGGGACTCAGCAATGACAGTAAAAGTTTACGACCATTGCTTTGGAGAACAATTTGCTGCCAGTTATCAACAAGGTCGAGTGCAAGCAGTAGCAGATATTTACAAGGCGGGACTGAGTGATTGCCATGTGGCAATTTTGAGTAAATTTCAGGTACAGGCCAACCTTGTTGTCCCTCTATCCCGCCAGAAGGAACTGTGGGGATTGCTTTGCATTCATCAGTGCAGTGAGACTCGTGAATGGAAAGAATCGGAAATTGAGTTTATTCGTCAAATTGCTGACCATCTTGTTGTTGCGATTCAACAAGCAAAGCATCTCCATGAAGTCAAATTGCAAGCTGCAAAATTGGCTCAAGCAGTTCAGCGCGACCAAGTAATAGCTAAAATTGTCGATGAAATTCGCTCGCCCCTTGATATTGAAACTATCTTTAAAACCACAACTCAAGAAATACGCAAGCTGTTGCAAGCTGACCGAGTTGCCATCTTTAGCTTCAATCCCGATTGGAGTGGTAAATTTGTTGCGGAATCATTTACGGAAGGCTGGACTCCCTTAGTTGGGGTTGAGCCTGCGATCGCTGATACTTATTTACAACAGACGCAAGGTGGGCGTTACGTTAACAACCAGACTTTTATAGTTAATGATATTTACCAAGCTGGATTAACAAACTGCCATGTAACTCTGTTGGAGCAATTCCAGGCAAAAGCCTTTGCAACTGCCCCTATTCTCCAAGGAGATCAACTTTGGGGAATCATCGCTGCCTACCAAAATGCTTCACCCAGAGAATGGGAATCTTATGAAGTCGAATCACTGATCAAAATCGGTACACAAATTGGTGTAGCAGTTCGACACCATAAGTTGCTGGCATACGCTCAGTACCAAGCAGAGCAACAAAAGACATTAACTAGTGTAATTACTCGAATTCGGGAGTCTCTAGATTTAGATACAATCTTCCAGACTACTGTCACCGAGGCTAGGCAAATGCTGCAAGCAGACCGAGTGGCAGTCTTTCGTTTTGACCCGCAAAAAGATTGGGAAGGAGAATTTATTTCTGAGGATTTTGTGCCTGAGTGTAATTCGGTAATGGCAGAAAAAGTTTATGACTATTGTTTCGGGGAAAACTTTGCACCCCTTTACGCCCAAGGCCGAGTAAATGCGATCGCTGACATTTATCAAGGAAAGTTCCCCGGTTGCTACGTCCAAATCCTAGAAAAATTTCAAGTGCGGGCAAATATGGTTGCACCTCTATTGAAAAAAGGTGAACTTTGGGGATTGCTGTGTATTCACCAATGCACCGCTCCTCGTTACTGGCAACCTTCTGAGATTGAATTTACCAGTCAAATCGCCGAACAATTAGGAGTCGCATTAAAACAAGATTCTTATTTAAAGCAAGTTCAAATGCAGGTTGTCCAGTTAGCAGAAGCCACTGAACGGGAGAAAGCAATGGAACGTCAAGAACTGCTGGCTGCAACTATTGATAAAATCCGCCAGTCACTCGATATTAAAACTATTTTTAGAACCACTACTCAAGCTGTACGAGAGTTGCTCGAAGTCGAGCGAATTGCAATTTACCGCTTCAACCCGGATTGGAGTGGTAAATTTGTGGCAGATTCCTTCAAAGATGGTTGGAAACCAGTTGCACAAACCCAACCAACGATTATAGAAACTTTTGAGGATACAGACGACGATAACGAACTTCCACGTAACGAAACCTTTGTGCCGATTCGGGAAGGTGAAAAATTATGGGGATTATTAGTTGCTTATCAAAATTCACAACCACGTTATTGGAAAGAAGAGGAAATTAATTTACTGGCTCAAGTTGGGGTGCAATTAGGAATTGCAATTCAGCAAGCAGAATTACTCGAGCAAACTAAACGTCAAACCTTGGAACTTTCTCAAACTCTGCAAGAATTAAAACAAACTCAGACTAGGTTAATTCAGGGTGAAAAAATGGCGGGATTAGGACAACTACTTGCTGGAGTTGCCCATGAAATCAACAATCCCATCAGTTTTATTTTTGGCAATCTTATCCATTTAAATGAATATACTCAAGAACTGCTAAAAGTAGTGAAACTTTACCGTCAAAACTCCTCAATATTGCCAACTGTTCAAGAGCAAATCGACAAGAGTGATTTGGACTTTCTCATTGAAGATTTACCCAAAACTCTTGAGTCAATGAAAGTAGGAACAGAGCGGATTTGTGATATTGTGCTATCACTACGAAACTTCTCTCGTACAGATGAGGCTGAATTAAAGCCAGTAGATATTCATGAAGGGTTGGATAGTACTTTGTTAATTTTAGGGCATCGCCTCAAAAATAATAATGAACGCCCAGCAATTGAGATTGTTAAACAATATGATTGTTTACCTTTGCTCGAATGCTATCCCGCACAATTAAACCAAGTGTTTATGAATCTTTTGAGTAACAGTATTGATGCATTAGAGGAAAAGTTTAACACTATACAGCAAAGGTATTTGAAATTATTACAAACGTGTCCGAGAATACCCTTAAGCATCTGGATTAATACGCAAGTCATTAATAACCAGGTTGTAATAAGAATAGCTGATAATGGTCTTGGGATTCCAGAAGAGGTGCGATCGCATATATTCGATCCCTTCTTTACTACCAAAGCACCTGGTAAAGGTACGGGGTTAGGATTGTCTATTAGCCATCAAATAGTAGTTGAGAAACATCGTGGTCAGATGAAATGTTCTTCTAAACCAGGAGAAGGAACAGAGTTTTTAATTGAAATTCCCATTGATAATTAGAGGCTATTGATTTTTGACAATTTCAGTCAACTTTAAATAGGGGAGCCAGGATAAGTAGAGGTTTCCTCCGTTCCCCGAAGGCATCGTAACAGACTAATGCAGCACCCTCTGAATCAATATAATAATTTATTTTCTTTAGAGTTTAGGATCATTTTTTGGGATGCGATCGCAGAGTTGATATTGAGAAAGTGGCAGAATTAGTATAAACAGCTACTAATTTGAAGCGAGGAAATTTTTGATTATTTTAACTATTTCTTGTTTTTCTTTAAACCCAGAACTATAGGTACCAATTAAAGGTACTCTTTCACCAGATTCTAACATTAAGGTAATTTGATGAGCTGTACCATCTTCGCCATAAAAGTTTTTAACTTTAATATCAACAATTTCGTTTAACGAGTACAAAAAAACTGATTTTCCCAATATTCCAAACCATTTATAGTGGCTGATACTTAAGCTATTTGACTCTTTATCAAAATTACAGTCGATAAATGAACCTGACGCTATAATTAATAAACCTAATAATAGGCAAAATATGGTTATGCCAATTGCAGCATAGCCGACTAAGGTATCATCTTGCTTACAGCGCTTCCGGCTATTATGCAATATAGTTTTCTCCTTGCCCCTCTCCTATCATTGCTTTCAGCTTTTAGGATGTACCTCATAGCTGCCGAAACTGCTGTAACGACTAAACTTTTTTCTAAAGGTTGTACTAAGAAATTCTTAATTTTTAATACGATAAACTCCGCTTCTTCGGAAAAATAATCACTGTAAGTACTTCTTCTAAACGGAATACTTTCTGTTTTAGTTAATAACTGAACTTGATATTTATATATTATTTTTCCCTCTGTATCAGTTTTAGTTTGTTTTTCTAAACGACTTTCAATTAATCCAGAAATTTGTTTTTGGCTTTTTGGATGACCAAAAAAATCAAATTCTATCAGTTGACATATAATTTTTGATGACTTTTGCTCGATATTTGAAGTATCTATATTTTGTAAAACTCGGTTACAATCAAGTTGTGTGATAGGTATAAACAGAAAAATAGCATATAAACAAATTATACCTATTTGTCCAATAAAGAACCCAATAAATCTAAGTAACTTCGGTTGAACAATAAACTTAAGCTTATTTTGTGTTTGCTCATAAATTTGTATCTTTTTATCTCTGACCAAATCCCAAATGAAAATCAAATCGATAGCGAATAATACATATTTTAATAAAGAATTTGTATTTTCCATTTTTTCGCAAAAATGTCTCTGTTTTTATGCTCAACGCTGAGTTTTTTTACCTACAACCCAAACTATCTCGCGTTGACACACCCGTAGCTGGATTTACGCCATCGGCTCTTTCACACAGCAGCGACACTTGATAGCGATCAATTAAAGCATCGGTAAAATCAGCACCAGTGACATCAGCATCATAAAAACGGCTGCGGGTCAAAGTTGCTTCAGTAAAGATGGCATTTTTCAGGTTAGCACCATCCATAGTGGCGCGATCGACTAAAGCACCGCTCAAGTTCGCATCTTCCAAATTTGCCTTTAATAAAACTCCTTTAGTCAGAATTGCGTTGGTTAAATTCGCTCCTTGAAAATTTGTCCCCCGCATTTCTGCTGCTACAAAAGTTACCCCTGCTAAATCAGCATGAGAAAAGTCACGATTTTCTAAATTTATGTTGTTGTAATTGATTGTGTTTATCTGAGCAAAAGCCGGTTTGGGATTAAGTATTATCCACCCAAAGGCTAGTAGCAAAATTACAATCAAACCCAAAAAGCGCAGTAAAATCTTTTTCATAACTTTATTATTTCTCAGTAGTCCTTCGTCATTAGTTCTATCTTACAAAGTTCTGAGCGGAGGAAACCCCCGCTCAGATTTTGCGCTTTGCCATTTAACCAATGACTAATGACTAATGACTCTTAGCTATTTCCAATCTTTCCCAATGCGGATTGTCAGATCGGATTCTAAATCACCAATGGCAGACACATCGATTTGACCCAAGCCTAAGACTTTTTGCAAATCAACCCCAACTCGTCGGTTGCCTTTTTGGACAATAATCTGAGTTTGACGTTGGGTATCCGGCCAATCAGGCACTTTGTAAATATTATTAAAGCCTTTCTGTTTAAGATAAGCAATAACTTTTTCAGTTAGCTGAGGTTGATTTGAAGCATTTTGAATAGCAATTTTGAGGTTAGGAACCTGACGCATATCTGGTTTTAGACCAGGTACATTTACCCCAACATAATCATTCAACAGGCTCTGTTGTCCAGTCATATTCAGCCAATAGCTATCAGGGTCTTTGCTAAAGCGGCTAAAGGTACCAGGCAACACAGTCATTTGGAAATTATCCCGATCTAGGTTGAGTCCAAAATTGACCAACGCCATCATTTCTTCCATCTTCAGGTTGGTATCAAAATATTTTCGCATTAGGCGAGTTAATTGAGGCAACCTGGGTAAGATGGTGGGACTATTTAAGCGTTGCAGCAGGGCTGCTGTTAGTGCTTGCTGACGCTGCACTCTCGGCAAATCTCCCAAACCTGGTTCGCGGAATCGGGCAAACTGTTCTGCTTGTTCGCCATTAAGGGTTTGCCAGCCACTAACTAAATTAATCGACAGCCGACTGCTGGAGTCTTTATATTCCATTGATTGGGGAACAAAGACTTCTACTCCGCCTAACTGATCGACTAACTGCCGTAAGCCGCTGGTAGAAATACGGATGTAGCGATCGATTGGGGCGTTGTTTAAGGTACGGCTAACTACCCGTGCAGCCAAGACTGGGCCGCCTTTGGCATTGGCATCAGATACCTTAGTTAATCCCTTTTCTCCCTTTTCGGGAATGGCGATCATTGTATCTCTGGGAATGGAAAGCACCCTTACAGATTTTTCACTAGGGTTCAGTCGTACCAGTAGCATGGAGTCGCTTTTCCCGGCAAAGCTTTCTGGTGAGCCATCAACGGTACCGCTGACTGGTTCAATCCCCATGATTAAAATATTCATCGGACGTGAAAGCTTGTACTGGGAGAGTTTGCCCCATAACTCCCCTGGTAATGGGATTTTTACTTCGTCTTTAGCAGTAGTTCCTAAATCCTCATCTGTTCGATCTAGATTGCTCCATAAAGGAGTCCACAGCGCTAATGTTGACACCAGCAGCCCAGATAAGATGATGCCAATGACAACCGTCATAAACCATAACAGCCATCGAGGCATGGTTAAGCCCAGTCTTTCAGAAAGCTGATTGGGAAACGCACCCACAGATTCGATGACGCTACGGTTCGGATTTGCTGGCTGGTTTAGTTCGACCTGCTCCTCCTCTAAGTCGGCTACTGGTGCTGGCGCTACTTGATTTTCTGTCCGTTGAATTTGCGACGATCGCACGTCACTTTCAAACTCTACTACTTGCTGAGACGTAACCGGATTTTCCGACCATTCGACTTGTTTTATCACAATTATCTCCCCACTCAACCACTCCCTAAAAGTATGTTAATCCAAGCTACAAATATTGCCAGTGGAAAAGCTCACTGTAAACTTGTAATGTTCTTCGGTAGGCGTGTATGACAACATGAATACTTTATTGTTCCCCGTAATCCTAGCTGGTGGTAAAGGTGAACGTTTTTGGCCCCTAAGCCGCAAAGACCGACCCAAGCAATTTTTAAGTCTTGATGGTAGCTCTAGAAGTCTATTACAAGCAACCGCCGATCGATTGATTGAACTCGGTGGCGGGTGGAATTCCCTGTGGGTTATCACTTCTAGTCAGATAGCTGAAGGCGTAAGACAACAACTACCCGATTTACCAGTTGAAAACTTACTGATTGAGTCGGAAGGCAGAGACACTGCCGCCGCCGTTGCTTGGACAAGTTTAGAAATCAAACAGCGCTATGGTGAAGACGCTGTGATTGGCTTTTTCCCTGCTGACCACTGGATTGCTGACCAAGAGGCCTTTGCACACACATTAAATGCAGCTACGCAACTGGCAACAAGCACAGCAGCGATCGTTACACTGGGGATCAAGCCTACTTTTCCATCAACCGGTTACGGCTACATTGAACAAGGTGAAAAAATAGGTAGCTTTAATGAGTTGCCAGCTTATCACGTGAACCGCTTTACTGAAAAGCCCGACCGAGAAACGGCAGAGACTTTTTTATCTACGGGACGTTTTAGCTGGAATAGTGGAATGTTCGTTTTTCGGGCAGGAGTTGTTCTCAAGGAACTACATACCCATGCTCCAGAAATTATCGAACCTTTAGAACAACATGGCCCTGATATCTATCCCCAGTTGCCTAAGAAGAGTATAGACTATGCGTTAATGGAAAAGACAACTCTAGCATACGTTTTGCCAGTTGATTTTGGTTGGGATGATTTAGGAGATTGGAATGCGATCGAACGTTTACTGAAAACGGAAGAGACTCCAAATGTGGAACTCGCTACCCACGTAGGTTTAGATACGCAAGGGGCGATTATTTACGCCTCAAATCCAGAAGATGTAGTTGTTACTATTGGTTTAGAGGATGTGGTGATTGTGCGCGATCGCAATGTCACCCTCGTTGTTAAAAAAGAACGTACCCAGGAAATCAAGCAGATCCTTAAAATTCTCCAAAGCGATTCCCGATTTACTGACCTGCTATAAAAGTTAGAACCCTTGGCAGAGGCGAAAAAGTCTATTTTCCCATTATAACTTGACAGTCTGTTATTTTATCTGACAGTTATGGACATTATTAGCTTTGAGCCTCTGGCCAAGACAATGGCAATCGATTCTATTACTGCCTATCAAAAATACATTTCTCCGTCTAAAGGATTTTCTTGTTCCCATCGCTTATTACACGGTGGGGATTCTTGCTCTAGTTATGTCAAACGGATGCTGAACGAACAGAAGCTCCACGAAGCCGTACAATCATCCATAAAAAGATTTCAAGATTGTGCCGCAGCTAGCAAAACTTTAACAAGCATCAAAACTAGAGCCGATTTCGGTTGTATTGTCATCCCCTGCTGTCTACCTCTTTAACTCCTCTGCCTTTTTGCAGTTTTTTATAAAAATGTTCCTCACCCAAACTGTTCCCCGTCAACGAGAAATCCTGGAAGTCTTCCTTCGCAATGGCTGGGACTATATGCGAAGGTTACTTACTGGTGGCAAAGCTGATGAACCCCAGCTGCCGACACCTGCGGTTTTAAAAAATATTCTGGTAGACTTGGGGCCAGTTTACGTCAAACTTGGTCAGCTACTCTCTACCCGCCCCGACTTACTGAGCGCCTCCTATATTGAGGAATTGTCAACTCTACAAGATGAAGTACCGCCAGTTCCTTGGTCAGAGATAGAAATAATCCTCCGCAAAGAATTAAAACGTCCATTAGCAGAAACCTTCAGCACAGTTAACCCGATCCCCGTAGCAGCCGGATCGATTGCTCAGACACATCGGGCTACACTAGCAGACGGTCGGGAAGTCGCTCTAAAAGTGCAACGTCCAGGAATTGATATTACTATTGCTCAAGATATTGCTTTAATTCAAGGTATTGCCGATTTAGTGGCGCGGACTGATTTTGGGCAAACCTACGAAATTAAATCCATTGCCGAAGAATTTACTAAAGCCTTAGAAGCCGAGTTAGATTTTACACGGGAAGCGGGTTTTACAGACCAACTGCGGCGCAACTTATCCCAAAGTCGCTGGTACGATCCCACACAAATAGTGGTGGCGGAAATTAACTGGGAGTTGACCACAGAGAAATTGCTGGTAATGGAATGGCTGGATGGAGTGCCGTTCCTGGCGGCAGATTTGGATAATGACCCTAACATTAAAGACCCTGCCGAAAAACGTAAAGAAATAACTACTTTGTTATTTCGGGTA
Organism: Nostoc sp. PCC 9305; assembly: GCF_963920915.1. Taxonomy (NCBI): domain Bacteria; kingdom Bacillati; phylum Cyanobacteriota; class Cyanophyceae; order Nostocales; family Nostocaceae; genus Nostoc; species Nostoc sp. PCC 9305. The sequence continues at coordinate 38,195 of NZ_CAWUDN010000021.1, read as the reverse complement.
TTTTTCCAGCAACTATATATTGATGGCTTTTTCCACGCCGATCCCCATCCAGGAAACTTGTTTTATCTCAAAGATGGGCGTGTCGCTCTTTTAGATTGTGGCATGGTGGGAAGACTCGATCCCCGGACACAGCAAATATTAACAGAGATGTTGTTAGCGATCGTTGATTTAGATGCTCAAAGGTGCGCTCAGTTAACTTTACAGCTATCAGATTCTGCTCAACCAGTGATTTTGTCGCGGTTAGAAAATGATTACGATCGCATGTTGCGAAAATATCATAACGTCAGCCTCACACAAATAAACTTCAGTCAGATAATTTATGAAGTTTTACAAGTTGCCCGCAACAATAAAATTAGGTTGCCCAGTAATATGGGTTTGTATGCCAAAACCTTAGCGAATTTAGAGGGTGTAGCGCGGACATTCAATCCAGAGCTTAATTTTTTTGATGAAGTTAAACCATTAATTACAGACTTGTTTCGTCGGCAATTACTGGGCGATAATCCAGTGCGATCGCTATTACGGACAGCCTTAGATATTAAAAGTCTGTCTCTCCAATCTCCTCGCCAAATTGAACTATTATTAGACCGAGTTACCTCAGAAACCTTACAGTGGAATTTATCGCTGCGGGGGTTAGATGGTGTGCGGCGCACTATGGACGATGCAGCTAACCGACTATCTTTTAGTATATTAGTGGGTTCGCTGATTATGGGTGCGGCAATTATTTCCACTAGAGCGCAAACAACTCAGCTATCTTTTTTAAGCACTATACTATTTGCAGTCGCTAGTTTATTGGGTTTGTGGTTAATTATTAGTACATTGCGATCGGGACGTTTACGGTAAAATCATCTGGAATTTTGGACTTTAAATTGAAGGAAAAATATAAAATTTAAAATTGAAGTTTGTAGTAATATCATGTCCGCTTGATTGCTTATTAAACCGGAAGAACCCCACCCCCGCCAAAGCTACGCTTTGTCTCCAGGGGATTAAGGGGTGGGGTGCAATGACTGTGGTTAGCATAACTAATTATGCGGACATGATATAAGCACTTTAGTGCTGAGAAAATTAAGGACTTTAGTCCTTACTACGAACTCGCTTAACCATCAATTTTTATTAGCTGGATAAGACTCCTGCAATACTCGTCAATTCCATGATTTTCTCAAACTGAAAATCATGAGCTAAATTCTTGATAAAATTTTGCAACACAGCATTTTCTGAAGGGATTTGCTCAATCAATTCTAAAATCAGGTCATCACTACATTGGGCTGCGGCAGTGTACACCTGTTTCACCCATTCAGGCGACATTTCAGATAATAGAGTTACTAAATCTGTGAGTGTCAACATTGATTTTGGTCTTTGTTGCTTCAGGTTTGTTAACTGATAGCTTTCTTCTTGATAAATATATTGAACTCCCAAATATTCGCTCAACTTTTCTAGTAATTCTTCCTCGCGAAAAGGCTTGTTAATATAATCATCGCAACCCGCTTTGATTATTGCCTCTCGTTGTTCCTCAAAAGCATTAGCAGTTAAGGCAATAATAATGGTCTTCCAATTGGAGATTTGGGATTCGGTATTTTGGATTGAGGTTTCTTCTCTAGTTTTAATAACTTTTGTGGCTTCGTAGCCGTCCATAATTGGCATCCGCATATCCATTAAGATTAGATGTGGTTGCCATGTCTGCCAAAGTGCGATCGCTTCAATGCCATTTATTGCTTCCTGGACTACAAAACCGATAGATGTGAGAATTTTCTTTAACACTAAACGGCTGTCTGTGGAGTCATCAACCACTAAAATACGGTATTCACTTTGAGCAGGCGCTAAACTAATAACTTGGGGTCTAATTTGTTGGATCTGGATTTCGCTGACTGTGGCTAGACCAATTTGAATATCAAAAATAAATTTACTTCCCTCACCAATAGTACTGGTGACGCTAATATCTCCTCCCATTAGTTGCACATATTTGCGGCTAATTGCTAAACCTAGTCCTGTTCCCTGCTGCGATTTTCTTCCGGTTTCAGTTTGCCCAAAAGCTTCAAATAGCAAGTCAATTTCTTGTGGGGCAATACCGCGGCCAGTATCTTGTACCTCGAAGATTAGGGATTGAGCATTGGGCATCCCTTCGGCTACGCTCAGGGCAAGTGGAGATTGAGCATTGGGCATTGGGCATTGGAGATTAATTATTCTCCCCTGCTCCCCTGCTCCCCTGCTCCCCTGTTCCCCTGCTGCTCCCCAGTCCCCACTCCCCATCCCCACCCGCAGCGTCACCCTGCCAGTATCGGTAAATTTGATGGCATTTCCCAGGAGGTTAAGCAAGACTTGACGCAGTTTACTTTCGTCAACTTGGATGTATTGGGGAAGGTGAGATGTATATTCAAAGACCAATTCCAATCCTTTGGAGGTGGCGCGGAAGCGCAACATCTCTTTGAGGTTTTCCAAGAGGCGAATTAAGTCAAAGCTGTTGAGATTTAAGGTTATTCTGCCAGCTTCGATTTTAGACATTTCCAAAATATCGTTGATTAAATTCAGGAGATGTTCGCCAGCACGATTGATAATTGTTAGATTTTGCTGATGTTCAGTTGATAATTCACGATCGTGGCTCATGACTTGGGTAAAACCAAGGATGGCGTTAAGTGGGGTACGCAGTTCGTGACTCATGTTGGCCAGGAATTCGCTTTTGGCACGGTTAGCAGCATCAGCAACGATCACAGCTTCTTGCAATGCTTGTGACTGCCTTTGAGTTTGTGCTAGCAATTGTGCCTGCTGTAAAGCAACACCCAACTGATTGCCAATTTGAACTACGATGTTGATTTCTCCCGATTTCCATTGGCGGGGATCGGAATTTTGATAACTCGCCAGCAATCCCCAAAGCTGACTACCATGTAAAATCGGAACAATAATGTAGGCTTTGGCCTGAAAGCGCTCTAAGAGATTGATATAAGCAGGATGAAACTCAGTGTTGTAAATGTCTGGGACACAGAGGAAACTTGTGCCTGGGGTTGCTTGCAGATCGGAATATTCCATCTGGTTATCCGCACTATCCAAAATTTTCGCTAGACAACGCCCATCTTGTAATACTCCCTCTGTGAGATAAGGGTCATTGTTGTGTTCTTCTATGAGAGAAATCCAACCGTTACCCACTGATTCAGAAACAAATTCGCCATTCCAGTCGGGATTGAAACGATAGACAACAACCCGATCGCAGTTGAGTACTTGGCGTAATTCTTCGGTTGTCGCCGCAAATATCGTCTCTAAATCCAGTGTTTGGCGCATTCTTTGAATCACTTGCGCGATCGCTCTTTCTCGTTCTGCACTTTCACGCAAGGCTTCTTCTGCCAATTTTCTCTCGGTAATATCTGTAATTGTACCGATGTAGCCTTTAATTTCTCCATCATCTCTAAATTCTGGCAGAGCATGACAAATTACCCAGATGACTGTATTGTCATCGTCATGTAAGAAACGATGTTCGTACTTATAGATTGATTTAGCGACTGTTGCTTGATTCCATGCCAACAATAGCTGTTCGCGGTCGTCTGGATGTACGGCATTTGCCCAACCTGTTCCCAGAGAATTTTCTAAACTACATCCAGTAATTTCACTCCAGCGTTGATTAAAATATAAAACATTGCCATCGACATCAGTATGAAATATACAAGCTGGTGAGGCTTCTGCTAGAAGTTGATATCGTTGCTGACCTGACTGCAAAGCTAGTTCTGCCAATTTGCGATCGTTAATATCTGCCCAATAACCAACCCATTCGATCGGGGAATTCGCTTCGTCACGAATTAACCTTATCTCTTCGTAGAACCAGTGATAAGTTCCGTCAGCGTGCAACCAACGGTATTCGTAAGAAATATACTCCCGCTTAATAAAGGGAGAAAATTTTTCCGAGATCGGTTCAATATCTTGTGGATGGACGCGATCGAGCCAAAAACTGGAGTTATCGATAAATTCCCGCGCTTCATAGCCCACCATTTCTTTAACGTTTTCACTGATAAAAGTAATGCCAAAATCGTCTGATGTTTTGCTGCTATAAATGACTACAGGGCTAGAGGTGAGCAGATATTGTAGGCGTTCGTTGGCTAAACGTAATTCTTGTTCGACGTGTTTGCGTTCGCGTAGCGCTGCGTGTAGTTCGCTAATTTCTACTAAAACTGTGCCAACACCAGAGGGGCGATCGTCTTCACCAACAATCGGAAAATAAGAAGCTAAGAAGTGGCGGATAATATCTGGTTGCTTGATTGATGTGCTGCTTAATTCTTGATTAATAATCGGTTGACCAGTTACTAGAACTTGTTGATAAATTGGTTCTACTAAAGGGGCGATGTCGGGTAAGACTTCATGGATGGTTTTGCCAATATGAGCTTGCTGGGGTAGTCCATTAATCTCCGCCAACAGTTGGTTAATTTGGACAAATCGCAGCTGGTTATCTACAATATTCATGCCGACGGGAGCACTGCTAAAAAAGGCATTGAGACGAGCTTCTCTGAGTGCTAGTTCTTGTTCTAAGGTTTTGCGCTCAATCAACCCACCCAACTGAGCCGCAACAGCACTGACTAGCAAGAGCAAACGCCGATCTACCAATACTGAGCTACGTTTAAAAAACACTAAAACAGCTAATACTTGGTTCCCAGCCAGTATGGGAACACCAAACCCAGCTTTGAATCCTACCTTTGCGGCTTGTGGCGATCGCAAGAAAACTGGTTGTGTAACTTTAGAAACATCTTCTATCCATTCTGGTTCTTGACTCTGCCAAACTCTTCCTGGTAATCCCACTCCTAAAGAAAATTTCAAAGTTTGGCTTTGCTGACAAAATTCTTCTAAGCTGCTCTCATCTCCGTACCAACCCAGACTGTGTTCTAAAACAGTCCCATATTTATTAGGTATCCAGGCTTCACCAAAATCCCAGCCAATGGTGTGACAAATTAAGCGCAAGACCACTGCTAAGGCGCTGTTGACATCACTGGCGCGCGTGATAGCTTGGGTTGTCAAAAGTAACAAACGGCTTTCATTTTCTGCCTGCTTGCGTTCAGTAATATCTTTTGCGGTTCCCAGTACGTACCATTGTCCATCAATCTCAATCATTTCTGCACTCAACAGTGTTGTCCTGATTTCTCCTGTTGCTGTGCAGACATCAATCTCATAGTTGCGGATGGCTTTTGCTTGTTGCAGGATGTTGATGAGAAAATTATATTCTTCTGGATTCACCCAAATATGCAATTCTTCATCGGTGCGATCGATTACCTGAGAGCGAGAATAACCAAAAAACCGACAAAAGCTGTCGTTTACTTCGATGTAGCGTTTGTTGGGAACAGTAATTAAGGCAATTGGATCGGGAGATGACCGGAAAGCTGATGCTAACTTTTCTTCAGAAGCCCGTCGTGCTGCTTCTGCGCGTTGGCGTTCTTTTGCCTCCAATACCAAAGATACTAAATTACCCAGAGAGCGAGCGAAATTTTGGTCTTCTAGCGTCCAATGATGAGTAACTTCCACTGCCTCCAGACATAAAACTCCTACGGTCTTTCCCTCTAGCCTAATTGGTGTATCGAGTATAGAGGTAATGTTTAATCTTGAGTAAGAGGCAGAAAATTCTTTAATTCTAAAATCGGTATGAGCATCATCTGCGGCGATTGATTGGTTTTGCTGCAAAGCTGCAAAATAAATTGGATAGTCTACCGCTGACAAGAAAAGTCCTTCGTTATGTTGATTGCGACTGCCCTCAAATAGATCGAAACACTGGATTTTCATGCCTGTTTCGTCATACAGCCAGACACTAGCTCGTTCTACGCCAATATTGTTGACAGCTGTTTCTGTGATTATACTCAAGGCTGCTTTCAAATCACCCTGATAAAGCGTCTGATTTTGTGCCAATTGTGTTAGCACGAGATTATGGTTACGCAGCTTAATTGCGCTTTCTTGGAGTAATTTTTCGACTCCTCGACGCTGCGTAATATTACTAGCAGTGCCCGTCATGCCGATAACCTGACCCTCTTCGTTGCGTAATGCGATCGCATTCAACATTAAATAAAGTAAGGTACCATCTTTAGCCACACAGGTAGTTTCATGTTGGAAAATAGACTTTCCCTGAAGAACACGCTCAAAGGCTACTTTATCTTGAGCAACTTGTGTAGGTGAGATGAAATCAATTAAGGCACGCCCGATCATTTCTTGTGGTTCGTAGCCATAAATCTGCTTGACTGCTGGATTAACAAAGGTAATTAGTCCATCAATATCCACAGACCAGATCATGTCCTGGGATGTCTCCACTAGGAGGCGATACTGACTTTCACTCTTCTTGAGGGCGGCTTCGACTACCAGGCGTTCGCTTTGATAAACTTCTCTACAAAAGGCTTTGCTAATGCTAACGGGAATTTCTTTAAAAATATCTTCTATTTGTCTGTTGCGAATATTTAACTCAACTGTAATCCGTTGACGCTCTTTAATCTCCTGTTGCAGTTGCACATTTTTTTCTTTTAACTGTTTTTTCAGTCTTAGAAGAGTGAGTTGATTTCGGACGCGTAATAAAACTTCTTTAGTTTGGAATGGTTGAGTAATATAGTCAATATCGCCTAAATTCAAGACGTTTATTTTTTCAAAAAAATCATCGAAAATTCCGAAAAGAATTATCGGAATTTCTTGAGTTTGATCGTTAACTTTCAAATATTGACATACTTCATAATTATCCCTCTCTATAATGAGAACATTTAGCAAAAGCAAATCCGGGGGAGAAGCAATTGCTGTATTGATTGCCAATTGTCCAGAAATGACACTTTCTACCTGATAACCTTGGTGTTGAAGGATGTCTGATAAAAAATGTAAATTCTCTAAGTTGTCATCAACTAATAAAATTTTTATTTTTTGAGCATCCATATCAGTTACTAAGTTAATTTTCAATCAGGAAGAATTTCTTGAATAAAACTGAACATGAAATCAGACAGCAAAACTCTGTCACCAGATTGTAAATAAAATCATCGTCGCTTACAACCATACTTCAGCGCCGGGTGTATAGAAAAGTTGCATATAAAGCAGGATAACTGTTTATATCATCTCCGCTTGATTATTTAATTAAATCCGAAGAATCCCAAACAGCCAAAGCGACTATGTACACACAAGTCCTAAAAACCTAGCTTGATGAGGCTTGACTCGTTCCCAGTCTCCGACTGGGAATGCATTCATTGAGTCTCTGACTCAATGTCTGATTGGAGGCAGCAGCCCCTAATCAGCCATTGCCATGCTCTGGATGGGAAGGAGATAATTGAGCTTTTTTTCTAATTGTGTCTATACATACCGTAGTCCTTCGCATTGGGGAGACGCCATACGGCAAGCTACGCGCAATGTCTTTGTCAATCTAACTCTTAGCATCGGGCTAGAGCTTCTAGCTACAAGCGAATTTAATTAAATTTACATTACATAATATAGTTTAATTTGCGATTGCCTATTTCCTTTGACATTCACTATTCTCAAGCTTTTGATATTTTTTTTGTTTGATACGGTAAATCCAACCTATGTCTGTACGGTTTACCCAACTGTTTTTAGATTCTTCTTTTATTAAATTACTTACTAGAGAGAAGAAACAAAGCAAATAAAGCTCCTCTCTAAAAAATACCTCTAAAACTTTGTTTGATTACCCAAGATTGAATTAGAAAGTTAAGGAGAAATTAAAATATGGCACTGATTCGTTGGGAACCATTCCGTGAAATGGAGATTCTGCGTCGTCAAATGGATCAACTATTCTCTGAGCTTACAGTAGCCGAGCGCGGTAACTCTGAGATTTCTGCATCACCGAGAACAGCGTGGGTTCCTGCGGTTGAATTACATGATAATGGTTCAGAGTTGCTATTAAGAGTTGAGATTCCAGGCGTGGAAGCTAAAGACCTCGATGTTCAAGTTACTCAAGATGCAGTTTCGATTGCTGGTGAGCATCGTTACGAAAAACATTCCCAATCTAAGGATAAAGTTCATTCGGAATTCCGGTATGGCAAGTTCGCTAGAGTAATTCCTCTGCCAACCAAAGTTCAGAATCAACAAGTTAAGGCAGACTTGAAAGATGGGATTTTAATTTTGACTTTACCCAAACTGGAGCAAGAGCAGAGCAAGGTATTCAAAGTGAATTTAGGCCAATCTCAAAGTGCTACAGCTTCTATAGAAGGCGGCAATGGTAGCACGTAATCCAACATTAGATCGCAGTAAAGTGTTTAAACTGCTTGAGAAGACGTTCTATTTTCTCATTCCATGATTCCTATATCTTTGAAATAGGTAAATTTTGCTAGAAACCCCAGCTAAACTCATTAGCTGGGGTTTTTCTTTTTTTAGAACTATTTCAGTAAATTCAGGGAGAGGGTGCTATTCCTCTTGGACATCAACCCAGATACTGCCTTCTTCAACACGAATCGGAAACACTGGTAGTGCCTTTGGTTGTGAAACTAACGAGAGTACCTTACCTACACCAGGTGGCCAAGAACACCAATCTTTTACCTCACCAGTCCGCAGGTCAAAAGCACTGTGATGGAAGGAACAAACAATTGCGCCATTCTCATTTATTTTCCCACTTTTCAAAGGTAATTTTAAGTGAGGACAAGTGTTATCTACAGCATAAAGCTGACTTTCGTGATTCAAAAGCAAAATTTTCCGGTTGCCAACTTTCACGACTTCTCGCGTACCTGGGGAAAGTGCATCGACTGCAAGAACTTTAGTCCAACTCATTAGGTTCTCCTCTCCTAATATATCTGCTTTCAGTTTCCCGCAATTGTGACCAGTGCGATCGCCTTTCAAGAGCAGAGAGTCGAGAATGTCTAGGACGGGCTTTGTCTATGCTGGTAAGATACTAAAACTATAAAATCTTACATTAAATACCATTTTTATACTGACCAAACTTATTTCTGGGTAAACTAAATAAAGCGCTTACTGTCTATGTTTTCCAAGGCTTTTAGCTGATAAAAGACAATTCTGAGGGATATAAAAAATGATTAAGACAAGTTACGAATTTGACCAATCTATCCTCGCCGCAGGATCTTCATTAAAGACTGATATTCTGCTACGTTTTCGTACTGATATAGCTAAATCTCCTCGACGCAACCTTAACCTTTCGCTTGTAATTGACCGTTCCGGCTCTATGGCAGGCGCTCCCTTGCATCACGCACTCAAAGCCGCTGAGTCTGTGGTAGATCGACTTGAGCCAGATGATATTCTCTCAGTAGTTGTTTACGACGATGAAGTAGATAGTGTTGTACCACCCCAGGCTGTGACTAACAAAGCCGCACTGAAAAATTCCATCCGCAAGGTGAGAGCGGGCGGTATTACCAACTTATCGGGGGGATGGCTCAAAGGGTGCGAACACGTGAAAACGCGACTCGATCCGCAAAAAATCAACCGTGTTCTCCTGCTTACCGATGGTCACGCCAATATGGGCATTCAAGACCCCAAGATACTGACGGCGACAGCAGGGCAAAAAGCTGAGGAAGGCATTATCACAACTACGTTAGGTTTTGCTCAGGGTTTCAATGAAGACCTGCTAATTGGGATGGCAAGGGCAGCCACAGGCAACTTCTATTTCATTCAGAGCATCGACGAAGCAACTGAAGTGTTTAGTATTGAGCTAGACAGTCTCAGAGCAGTAGTGGGACAAAACCTCAAGGTGACACTTGAATTGGCCGATGGTGTCAGTCTGGTTGATACTTTAAGTCTGGCTAAAGTTAGCCAGAATGACGCTGGTCAAGCTGTTATCACCTTGGGAGAGCTTTATGAGGGTGAAGACAAACTTCTCGGTTTGAGTCTGGGCATATCAAGCGCTCAAATTGGTGATTTACCTGTGATGAAGTTGCATTACAGCGCCGATGTTGTGCAAGATGACCGCATTCAAAGCGTTTCAGGTACAGTCGATATTGTCGCCAAAGTTGGCACTGTTGAGGAAGCAGCTTTTGCTGCTACAAGCCATATCATTCTGGAACTGAGTCGCCTTACCATTGCTAAGGCCAAAGAGATTGGACTTAATCTCGCTGAACATGGCAAGCATCAGGAAGCTGAACAAACCCTGCGATCGCTTGTGAAAGATTTGCGGGATAAAGGGTTGAATGAGAATTTTGAAATTGCTGAAGAAATCGATCAGCTTGAATATTTCGCCAGTCGGATCGCTCAAAAAGCTTTAGGCAATGCCGGACGGAAAGAGATGCGAGATCAGACTTACCAAACGATGACGCGCAATCGCAGCGATTTGGTGGGTCGCGGTGTCACTGCTGGCGATGAAGTTTACGCCATGCCCATTGTGAATGAAGTCGGTTCAGGTGTTGAATTGCACTGCGTTCGTGAAGGGGGTAAACTGCGGATCAAAGTCATGTCCGAAGGTTATGATTCAACCAAGAACATCCAATTTCCCCGCGCCATTCGTGCCGAAGGGGCACGCTATGTTGTTGAAGGATTGGAACTCTCAAGCGATGCTACTTTCTATCGGGTACGTGGTAAAATCACTCGTTTTGCTCAACCCGGTGAAACAGATATCTTTGTTGCCCCTAGACAAGCGTATCCAACTAACACAGGTAAAGCTTCCAAAGGCCCTGCCAGTGCTGCCGATCTTCCTACAACTGACAGTGTAGGGGACAGCATTTTAGTTCAGTGTGTCAAAGATGGCAGCAAGCTGCGCGCTAGGGTGGTTTCCGACGGATATGAACCAGATTGGAATATGCGTTTTCCGCGATCGGTTCGCGAGGAAGGAATGCTTTACGTCGTTGATGAAGTCAAAACCGCACCAGATGGCAAGTCTTATATTGCCTGTGGTGAAATTAAGCGATTTGTCCAACCTACTTGAATTGAGGAGTGGGGGGGAGCAGGGGAGCAGGGGAGCAGTTGCAGTAAGTTTATTCCCCTCTGCCCCTCCGCACCTCCGCACCTCCGCACCTCTGCACCTCTGCCTCTTCTAATGCCCAATCCTTAAAAGATGCCAAGTAAATATGCCTTAGCCGACTGAGACTGTCAGGATCAAAGAGTAAAGAGTAAAAGGCAATCTATTTTGACTTTTAACTTTCTCCTTTTGTTCAACTTCCACAACGGGAGGTTTAATCTTGACTAAATTGAAAGTTGGTATCAATGGCTTCGGTCGAATCGGACGACTTGTGCTTCGTGCTGGCATCGATAACCCCAACATTGAGTTTGTGGGCATTAACGACCTAGTACCACCAGATAATCTCGCTTATCTATTAAAGTACGATTCAACCCACGGTAAATTAAAGCAGAAGGTTGAAGCCAAGGAAGACGGCATCCTGATTGACGGACATTTTATTCCTTGTGTGTCAGTTAGGAATCCAGCAGAGTTACCTTGGGGAAAATTAGGTGCAGATTATGTCGTAGAAGCTACCGGACTCTTCACTGATTACGAAGGAGCTGCAAACCACCTGAAGGCAGGTGCAAAGCGAGTGGTAATTTCCGCTCCCACCAAAGATCCAGATAGAGTTACTACCCTGTTAATGGGTGTCAATCATCACCTATTTGACCCTAGCAAGGATATTATTGTTTCCAATGCTAGCTGCACTACAAACTGTCTAGCTCCCATTGCTAAGGTCATTAATGACAACTTTGGGTTGACTGAAGGGTTGATGACCACAGTCCATGCCATGACTGCCACTCAGCCAACTGTAGACGGCCCCAGCAAGAAAGATTGGCGGGGTGGTCGAGGTGCATCCCAAAATATTATTCCCTCCTCCACAGGCGCAGCTAAAGCCGTAGCATTGGTTTTGCCAGAATTGAAGGGCAGGTTAACTGGGATGGCATTACGAGTTCCAACTCCCGATGTCTCTGTAGTTGATTTAACTTTCAAAACAGCCAAAGCCACCAGTTATAAGGAAATCTGTGCTGCCATGAAGGAGGCTGCCACAGGTTCACTAAAGGGTATCTTGGGTTACACGGATGAAGAAGTAGTTTCCACAGATTTTCAAGGTGATACTCATTCCAGCATCTTTGATGCAGGTGCTGGAATTGAGTTGAATTCAAACTTCTTCAAGGTAATTGCCTGGTATGACAACGAGTGGGGCTATTCAAATCGCGTAATTGACCTGATGTTGTCTATGTCACAGAAGGAAAAACTCGCACCGACAGCGGCTGTGGTTTGATTAGTCATTAGTCATTAGTCATTAGTCATTGGTCATTAGCTTTTGACTGCTGACTCTTGACTAGGGACTTTTGGGATTTGGGTCAAATGGTAAATACTCCGAAAATAAAACGGAATCTAGTATTTTTATTTAGCAAACCAGTGATATGAAGCACGTGTGAATTTGGATGCGAAGTCTCTTAATTACGAATTACGAATTACGAATTACGAATTGGTATAAAGCATCCAAATTTGCAAGTTACTCCTCAACCCCCAATCCCTATGCGTCGAACCAAAATCATTTGTACTGTTGGCCCGGCTACATCTGCACCTGAAAAGCTGCAAGCCTTGGTAAAAGCTGGAATGAATGTGGCACGGCTGAATTTTTCTCACGGAGCTTATGAATTCCACGCCCAAACGGCTCACTATCTCAGGCAGATTAGTACTGAGCTGCAAAAGCCGATCGCAATTATGCAAGATTTATGCGGCCCTAAAATTCGCTTAGGAACTTTACCACCGGAAGGGTTAAATTTAGAAGCTGGTACTGAAGTTACTTTTGTTTTGCAAGAAAAGGGTGAGAGTATTGACGAACTACCCTTACCATTGCCGACTTTATTTGCAATGGTGCGACCTGGCGAACCGATTTTGATTAATGATGGTCGCGTCAAGTTGATAGTTACCGATCGCGATGCCGATCGCATTCGGGCCCAAGTGAAAAATGGCGGGTTAATTTCTACGCACAAGGGAGTAAACCTGCCCCAAACGCCTTTACCTGTAAGTTCGATCACCGAAAAAGACTTGCTGGATCTGCGTTTTGGGATTCAGTTGGGTGTAGACTGGGTGGCGGTGTCCTTCGTGCGATCGCCACAAGACTTAGAACCCGCCAGACGGATGATTGAAGCCGCTGGTGCTTCGATTCGCTTAATTGCCAAAATCGAAAGATCGGAGGCAGTAGAAAACTTTGATTCCATTCTGAAAGTTGCCGACGCGATTATGATTGCCCGTGGCGATTTAGGGGTGGAAGTGCCAATTCATGAAGTACCCCTAATTCAAAAAGATATTATTCGCCGTTGCAATCGTGCTGGCAAGCCGGTGATTACAGCCACCCAAATGCTAGAGTCGATGATTAGCGCCCCCGATCCCACCCGCGCCGAAGCCACCGATGTTGCTAACTCGATCTTGGATGGAACAGACGCGGTGATGCTTTCTGGTGAAACAGCTGTGGGACAATATCCCGTCGCCGCCGTCCAGATGATGCACAACATCGCCGTGCGGACAGAACAAGCTCTCGATGAGGGTAGCAAACATGCGTGGTGTCATGAGGCGGGCAGTCTGAGCGTTACCGAATCTGTGGCAGAATCCGTCTGTCGCATCGCTTATGAAACAGGCTCACGGGCAATTCTCTGTAACACTTCATCAGGAAGTACAGCGAGAATGGTGTCTAAATATCGGCCGACTTCTCCCATTATTGCCCTCACCTCCGACATCACCGCTTACCGCCAGCTAGCACTTTCTTGGGGTGTGGAAGCTTTGCTGATTCCACCAGTCCACAATGCCGAAGAGATGTTTACCAATGTAGTGAACACAGTTGTAGACATGGGTCTAGCAAACAAGGGCGATAAAGTAGTAATTACTTCTGGTGTTCCAATTGGTAAATCAGGAACAACTAGTTTAATCAAAGTGCATTCCATTGGACAGCCAATTTCGGCATAAGGCACTTAGAATAAGGCTGTGGCTCTGAATAGTAAGCAAACTTAGGCAATGATTCTGAAAAATTGCCAGAATCAGAATTGAAGGAACTGGAGACTGAAGACTGGGGACTAGGAACTGGGGAGACAAGGAGAGAATAATAACTCTTGTACAGACTCGATTGATTAATCGCGTCTCTACTCCTAACTCAGCACTCAGCACTTAGCACTCAGCACTCGCTAGGGAATAAGTAAATCCTAAACAAACATCACGGAGTATTTTATGTCTAAGAATTTACTGGAACAATTGCGAGAAGTGACTGTTGTGGTCGCAGATACAGGGGATATCCAGGCAATTGAAAAGTTCAAACCCCAAGATGCCACCACCAATCCTTCTCTGATTACTGCTGCGGCGCAAATGCCAGAATATCAGGGAATTGTCGATCAAACTTTACTCCAAGCAAAAAAAGATGCTGGAGCCGGAGCCACCCAAGCACAGATAGTTTCTCTAGCTTTTGACCGTTTGGCAGTTGCTTTTGGATTAAAGATTTTGCAAATCATTCCCGGTCGCGTGTCTACAGAAGTGGATGCTCGCTTGTCCTATGATACCGAAGCTACTCTGACTAAGGCACGGGAATTAATTGCTCAGTATAAAGCTGCTGGAGTTGGCCGCGATCGCGTTTTAATTAAAATTGCCACCACATGGGAAGGCATTCGCGCTGCGGAAATTCTCGAAAAAGAAGGTATTCACTGTAACCTTACCTTGTTATTTGGTCTTCACCAAGCGATCGCCTGTGCAGAAGCCGGCATTACTTTAATTTCTCCCTTCGTCGGTCGGATTCTTGACTGGTACAAAAAAGATACCGGACGCGATAGCTACCCAGCAGCCGAAGATCCAGGAGTTTTGTCTGTCACCAAAATCTACAACTACTACAAGAAATTTGGCTATAAAACCGAAGTTATGGGAGCCAGTTTCCGTAACCTTGGTGAAATTACTGAACTTGCAGGTAGTGACTTGCTGACCATTTCGCCGTCGCTTTTGGCTGAATTGCAAGCAACCGTTGGAGAACTGCCACGCAAACTAGACCCTGCGAAGGTAGCAAGCTTGGAAATCGAAAAGATATCCATTGACAAAGCTAGCTATGATCGGATGCACGCTGCTGACCGTATGGCAACTGACAAACTAGACGAAGGTATTAAAGGTTTCACCAAGGCACTAGAAGACCTTGAGAAACTTTTGGCAGACCGACTCGTTCGCCTGGAAGGAGAGGTAGTGGCAAGCCATTAGAGACTTCCAATTAAAAAACATCCAAAGTAGTGTGCGTTACGGCTCAAGCCGTAACGCACTTCAAATATCATGCATGTCTGGGTAATTAGTTATGATTGCCATAGTCATTTCACCCCACACATCAATCGCTCATAGAGGAAACCCCGACAAGCGACAGCAATATTTGTCTACGTAGGCATAGCCCATCGTAGACATTGCACCAACAATTTATGCGGACATGATATAACTCTTTTAATCTTCGTGGTCATCGAACGGATCGTTCAATTCCTTGCTAGGAGGGCCAAAGGAGGTATAAATCGAAATTCCAGTGATGGCAACCACCACGGCAGCCATAGAAATGCTAAGAACTATTGCGGGTTCCATAATTGAGAGATAGATGATGAGTGCTATTCTTATAGAATATTACAGAAGATTAAAAAAAGCTTTGGCAAGTAATCTTAGGTGAACTATGGCACAAAGGACTAGGTTGGGAGATATCCTGAAACCACTTAACTCTGAGTATGGGAAAGTGGCTCCAGGTTGGGGTACTACCCCTGTGATGGCTGTTTTTATGGCGCTATTTTTCGTGTTTCTGCTGATTATTCTGCAACTTTACAATAAATCACTGTTGGTTCAGGATGTATTTGTCGATTGGCGCAGTTTAGGACGCTAACGCATACACAGCGAGCGAGTTTGGATAACAAGTTAAGTTACACCCGGTTCTTCCGGGTTTTTTTGTGAGTTGCAATTTCCGACTAGACTAACTATATATGTGAGTTTCTGTAGTGGTTTTAGAGTTTACAGGAGACAAAAAATGAATATATTTGGTATCGGTCTGCCGGAAATGGCTGTAATTATGGTAGTAGCGCTGTTAATCTTTGGCCCAAAAAAGCTACCAGAGATCGGTCGGAGTGTGGGCAAAACAATTCGTAGTTTCCAAGAAGCTTCTAAGGAGTTTCAAAACGAGTTTCAAAAAGAAGCAGAACAGTTAGAAGAAGTAGTAAAGACTACTGCTGAATTGGAACCTAAGCAAATCCACCCTGCTAAATCTGAGCAGGATACCGCTAGTTCTTCCCAACCTAGCTAGTAGTTTGTCAAGTTCGTAGTAAGGACTTTAGTCCTGGATTTTAAGCACTGAAGTGCTTACTACGAACTTATCAAAATTAATCAGACAGACTATATAGAAGAGTGCTGCATATCAATTGACTGTAGACAAAATGACAGAAGCTGTTACGCAACCAGCTTTGGTAATTCCACAACTAATCGTCGGATTAGGGAATCCAGAAGCTAAGTACGACCAAACACGCCATAATATCGGTTTTGCTGCTTTAGAAACTCTCTCTCGTTCTTGGCGCATTTCCTTAACAGAAAACCGCAAGTTTCAGGGTGAGTATGGCGAGGGTATGACCCCAGGTGGAGGTAAGATTCGCTTGCTAAAGCCGTTAACTTATATGAATCGCTCAGGGCAAGCAATACAAGCGGTGACAAGTTGGTATAAATTGCCGCCTGAGTCAGTGCTGATAATTTATGACGATATGGATTTGCCCTTGGGAAAAACTCGTTTGCGTTTATCTGGTTCGGCTGGAGGACATAACGGCATGAAAAGTGCGATCGCACATCTTAGTAGCCAAAACTTTCCCCGTTTGCGAATCGGTATTGGTAAACCCAAAGATGCAGCTAATAAAGATGATTCCGGTGCTATCTCTCATGTGCTGGGGCGATTTTCCGCTGCCGAAAATCAGCAGATGTCTCTTGTACTTCAGTTCGTAGTTGAGTGTATTGAACTAAGTCTCAAGCAGGGAGTAGAAAAGGCGATGAATGTTTGTAATAGCCGCACCATTAATAATTCTGAGTCTTAAGGCTGGATGAATACCGTCCTATCAGCTGATTAAAGAAAGCTAACCGATGTTTAAAGGCGCTTATTTTGGTTGATGGGCAGCGATTTTAGCTTGCTCCATCTAACCAAGATAAAGTCTCTAACGCTCTCTATGTATAAGAAAAGTAACTCATTTACACCCTAATTAACGGTGCGGCAGACTTTGCTTAATGTTTGTATGAATAAGGGTGCAAGCGCTATTGCCTGTTTTTGGTCATAACCTCAAGCAACGCCGATATCACACCAAATAGGTTTATTTAAAACGTCTTGTGCGTCTAGCTGCTACTGCCTTACGTTTGCGTTTTTCTATTGGTGTTTCAAAGTGCCGATGATATTTCACATCAGCTAATATCCCAGCTTTGGAAACCTGACGTTTAAACCGACGCAAAGCTGAGTCTATTCCTTCGTTCTCTCCTAGAACCACCTGGGTCATTCTTCCCTTTTCCTCATCATCAATAGTTTCCATTCTAATATTACCCTCAACCTTAGTAAAACCCCTCTGAGCTAAAGTCATCATTAAGAGGCTATTCGTCCGTTTGAGGCGGGTTATGTGTGCTTCTATCTCGTAAAATCGGTACTTAACTAAAAGTTAATCTAAGTGCCCAAATGCACTCTCAGAACCAATAGAGAAGATGGGGAAATTATCATGCTAAATTTTTCTGACTGTACTCTGAATAGGGGAATAATGTAATCTTAGTTACTAAGATATATGATGAAAACAGATTTTAAAAGTTGATTCTGCCCTCATTTAGTAATTTATATCCAGTTGCTAATGCTGTAAAAGCAATGATGAAATTCCATAAGCTAGTAGGCTTTAAAATAACTCCACCGCTTAAGAAAACTAGTACTATGCCAATGCCTAGAAAAATCCACCCCAAGTTACCAGTTTCTCTTTGGAAAAAGACTAATGCAAATATACCTATCATCGTTGCTAAAACTGAAGCTGTAGCAGGTAAGCTCCGATAAAAATATGAATAGTAACCGCTAACAAATATGATGTTTTGACCAAAAAAGTATAATCCTGTGAAAAGTAGAATTAAACCTATAAGTTTGATTAACAACCTGCCCATAATATTTTGATATTTTTAATGGCTCAAGCCAATTTTTCTCCGATTATAGTGGGGTTTTTAAAACTTGCCAAATTTTTACCTTTATATAAAATTTTTTGCGTAAATATACTTAAATTAAATTCCGGCTGTCTGAAAATGGCAGTACAAGTAATGTTGATTACATCAAGTAGTCCTTGCCAGCGTTTTATCAAGGTGCTTTAATAGCGATCGCATTCTGCAAAACAGTCTCACTTACAGAATATGTACAAAACTTGTAGCGACTCGACATCGCTGCTGGTGTTGATAAAATTACAGACTCAAAACATTAAACTCAAAGATATGACAAGCTAGTAGCATATCTTTGACACTAAATTCTCCCCAAAGCTGAATAGGAGCATACATGGAGCCAATTATTGCTATAGTTTTAGCCCTTATAGGTTATGCATTAGGTTCTGCAAAACTGATTAATCAAGGAAATGAAGCCCTAGTCGAACGCTTAGGGCGGTATCATCGAAAACTTAAGCCGGGGCTGAACTTTATTGTTCCCTTGGTCGATCAGATTGTGATGGAAGATACTACACGAGAGCAGTTTTTAGACATCAAACCTCAGAATGTAATCACCCAAGATAATATTTACGTAGAAGTGGACGCTATTGTATACTGGCGGATTCGAGATATTGAGAGAAGCTTTTACGCGATTGAGGATCTGCAAGGGGCATTGACACAGATCACCACAACCACGCTGCGAGAAATCATTGCTCAGAATACCCTAGAGCAAACCAACGTCTCTAGAGCGGAGATGGACTCAGCTATCTTAGACCAGTTGAATAGTATAACGGCAGATTGGGGAGTTGATATTCTCCGGTTAGATATTCAGAGAATTACTCTACCTGAGAGTGTCCGAAAGTCTAGGGAAGAGGAACAAGCCGCTGTCATCAAAAAACGGGCACTGATTACCGAAGCAGAAGGAGAAAAAGAAGCTGCAATTAAGAAAGCAGAAGGAACTATGGCTTCAGTGCAAATCATTTCTCAAGCTCTCCGTGCCAATCCCGATAGTAGAGACATTCTGCGGTATCTTGTGGCTCAAGATTATGTAGATGCTAGCCAAAAACTTGGTGAGAGCAATAACGCCAAAATTGTCTTTGTAGACCCAGCTAACTCAAGTGAAATGTTTCAGGAATTGATAGCCGAGTCGGTAACTCAAGAAGGTAATGGCAAAAAAATCGAAGAACGCTAATACCTAACAATCAGGCTGTGCGGCTTGTCTTAATAAGGCATCGGCGACTAATGAAACATCGCGCATTTCTTGAACATCATGAACTCGGAGGATATCAGCGCCATTAAAAATAGCAGCACAACAAGCTGCTGCCGTTCCCCAAACTCGTGCTTTGGGATCTGGTTGATTTAAAATGCGACCAATGAAACTTTTTCGAGATGCTCCTACCAAGATAGGACAGTTGAGTGGTGCGAGCGATCGCAAGCTGCGAAAAATTTCTAAATTTTGCTCATAGTTTTTAGCAAAACCAATACCAGGATCGATAATAATTTTTTCTAGGTCAATACCCGCAGTAGTTGCAGCCTCAATTTGCCGAGCCAAAAAACTATAAATCTCACCGAGCAAATCTTGATAATCAGTTTGTTGTTGCATTGTCTGTGGTGTCCCCCGGATGTGCATTAAAATCATCGGTACACCTAACTCTGCGACTGTTGGCAACATTTCTGAGTCAAAAGTGCCGCCAGAAATATCATTAATAATATCTGCTCCAGCTTCTATAGATGCCTTGGCGACAGCAGCACGGGTTGTATCTACAGAAATCGGGACTGAAATCTCTGGTCTTAGCAACTGTAATACCGATAGTACCCGGTCAAGTTCCTCCGCCAGAGTGATTTGCTTTGCCCCTGGTCGAGTTGATTGACCGCCCACATCGATGATGTCAGCACCAGCAGCCACCAGTGCTTGCGCCTGTATTAAAGCGGCAGAGGAAGTGTTAAACTCACCCCCATCACTAAAGCTATCGGGCGTTACATTTAAAATGCCCATCAAATAAGTCCGCTGTCCCCAATTGAAACAGCGTCCTCGAATTATCAAGTTCCTTGGCATAAAACAGGAGTCAGAATGGGCTAAACCTTAGCTATCCGCTAACAGGAGTCAGAATTCAGAATATTCCATCCTTTCACGGGTGGAGTATCAACTCTTAAAAAATATTTTAATTTTCTTTCGCCCACAAAGAGCAATGTTTTCAAGTAATATTCATTACCCAGTCGTACAAAATTCAATTCTGAATTCTGACTCCTGAGTTCTGAATTCTTCTTATCTACATTAGGCATTCCCATGCTCTGCATGGGAACGAGAAAAAAGCACATCACACTGACTTAAAATTCACAATCCGAGCGAAACTCTCAGGTTCTAGACTTGCTCCTCCCACGAGGACACCATCAATTTCTGGTTGAGCCATAATCTCATCAATATTATTCGGCTTGACTGAGCCGCCATATTGAATTGATACATTTGGATTAGTCAACTTGCTACGAATTAAGCCAATTATTCGATTAGCTTCCTCTACTTCACAAGTGTCACCAGTGCCAATTGCCCAAATCGGTTCGTAGGCAATCACCAAATTATCCTGATCGATATCTACCAAGCCTTTGTCGAGTTGGAGAGCAATCAGAGATTCAGCTTCTCCCGCATCTCGTTGTTGTTTAGTTTCGCCAACACAGAGAATTGGAGTCAAACCAAACCTTTGAGCAGTTCGGAGGCGCAGATTAACGGTGGCATCTGTTTCCCCAAAATATTGCCGTCGTTCGCTATGACCGACAATCACAAAGCGCACACCACTTTCTGTCAGCATTGGGCCAGAAATCTCACCCGTATAGGCTCCATATTCTTCCCAATGGATATTTTGTGCCCCCAGTTGGATGAGGCTACCGTGCAAGGTCTTGGACAAAACACTTAAATCAGTGAAAGGAGGACACAATATCACTTCTCGCCCTTCGGGGGTTTCCTCTAAGTGGGGCAGAAATCCTTGTAGAAACTCCTGGGTTTCTGCCTGGGTTTTGAACATTTTCCAGTTGCCGGCAATAACGATTTTCCGCACAGGTAATTTAGTCAAGATCCTAACGCGTTATATTTAGATGCATTTTTCAGTTTATGACTTTTTGTTAGTCATTAGTCTACGAGTTGGGCATTGGGCATTCCCTATTCCCCACTCCCCTCTCAAAAATAACTAGGATAAGAGACAGGGCTAATTTAAAAATCCCAAATTTCAAATCTCAAATTGATATGACTTCGACATTGCCCGTGCCTGAACCTCATCAAAGCGATTCCGCTAACACTGACGCAAATTCTCTCAGCTGGGAGGAAGAACTGGATAGTGCTATTTTCAGTTTTGAAGACATTCAGACGGAACTGAACTATAAACAAGCACAAACAGCGTTGCGAAACTTGGTAGCCAATCTCGACCTTACTTCCCAAGAAAAAACCGGGTTAGAGACGGAAATTGCTGAGTTGGAAACCATGCTGGGAAAGTTAGACCGGATGGTAGTGCAGATTGCGACTTTTGGCATGGTGGGACGTGGTAAGTCTTCCCTACTCAATTCTTTAGTTGGGCAAACGGTATTTGAAACTGGGCCGCTGCACGGTGTCACCCGTACTGCCCAAACAGTTAATTGGAGTATTAGCGAGGAGATGATTGGGGAAACTGAACGGGCTTTGCGTGTCACTCTCCCTGGTGTAGGTCAATCGCAGGTGGAATTAATTGATACTCCTGGGTTAGATGAAGTAGATGGTGCAACTCGTGCCGCCTTAGCTGAACAGATTGCCAAACAAGCAGATTTGATTTTGTTTGTGATATCTGGCGACATGACAAAGTTAGAATACGCCGCCCTTTCTCAGTTGCGGGAAGCAGGTAAACCGATCATTCTGGTATTTAACAAAGTAGACCAGTATCCAGAAGCAGACCGGATGGCAATTTATCACAAAATCCGAGATGAAAGAGTGCGGGAATTACTCACACCTCTAGAAATTGTTATGGCTGCGGCATCGCCATTGGTGAAGACAGCGATTCGTCGCCCTGATGGTACGAGGGGTATACAGTTGCGTACAGGGAATGCCCAAGTCGAGGAACTGAAGCTGAAAATATTGGAAATTCTGCATCGTGAGGGCAAAGCCTTGGTTGCCCTAAATACTATGCTTTATGCCGATATCGTAAATGAGCAGTTGATAGAACGAAAACTGATGATTCGGGAACAGAATGCCAATCAGTTGATTTGGAAGGCTGTGATGACTAAGGCATTAGCGATCGCACTCAATCCCGTAACTGTGGTAGATATTCTGAGTAGTGTGGTAATTGATATTGCTCTGATCTTGGGTTTATCTAAACTCTATGGCTTCTCCATGACCGAAGCCGGCGCTGTACAACTGCTACAAAAAATCGCCCTGAGTATGGGCGGTATCGGTGCTAGTGAATTGTTAGCAAATTTAGGCTTGAGTGGATTAAAAACTTTACTTGGGATCTCTGCAACAGCTACGGGTGGCATTGCGCTAGGCCCTTATATATCGGTAGCAATTACCCAAGGAGGAGTAGCTGGTGTTTCTTCTTACGGCATTGGACAAGTTACCAAAGTTTATTTAGCCAATGGCGCAACTTGGGGGCCTGATGGCCCGAAAGCAGTAATTAATCGGATTTTGGCAAACTTGGATGAGAGTTCAATTCTTAACCGGATTAAAGATGAATTACTCCACAAAGTAAAACTCAAAAAGTAATGCATCAATAAGCTTTGGTTAGCCATATTTATTGCTTATATCTGATTCGTCAAGAAAAGCTTAAGGTGCCATTTGCTTTACCATCAGACGTAGGACTTACGCACGGGTAACGGAAAACGAACCACAGAGGGCGCAGAGTTCACGGAGGAATGAGAGTTTGAGAGGGTTTTTGCGTAAGTCCTAAGACGAATCAATGAGCTATAAATCATTGCTTCACTTAACTCTGTGTACAACTCATAATCCTTACTCAAACCCCGAAATCGATTGCGACATCTAATTTGTGAATGTACAGGTGCACTACCAACTGCGCTATGACCCCTTAGAGGATGCTTGAAAAGGGTCTTTTGCTCTCATAATTAGCACAGTCAAGCATTTAAGTATATGGCGAGAACCCTAGTTTTTCGTTGTAATTACCGTAGTCCAGAAGGCAAAAATTATACTTTCTGGTACTTTGAAAACATCTTCTTAAAATCAGCTATATACAGTTACTTAGTTATTATTACTTTGTCAAGTTTTCTGGAAACTAAATTTTAAATATCTCTTCTGGCATTCAGCATTCTCTAGGATACTTGCAACAAATAGGTCATACAATGCCCCATCAAAAAGTAAACTACTAACATGGCAGCAGCAGCAAGAGCAACCAAGGTACCAGCTAACATTAGAGAAAATTCTTTACTCTCGTAGGCTTTTTCCATTAAGTGCAGCGACCACGCTACCAGGGCTACATCAAAAAGTAATATAGGAAGCAACATATTTTTTAATATTTGTTAATACTTGTAAAATAATATTAACACCCTTTTCAGGAAGTGTGTCTAACCTTAGATGGATGTCATCAAATGGGAAATGGTGGATCAAGATAATGTTCTGACTGGCACGTTGCGATCGCGCAAGTAACTTTTAATTTCTGCTACGCTTAATTGTCCGTAATGTAACAGTGATGCGAGTAATGCGGCTTCAGCTTTGCCTTCAGTTAGGGCAGTGTAGATATGTTCACAATTACCTGCACCACCAGAAGCAATAACTGGAATTTCTACAGCATCGGCAATTGCCCGTGTAATCTCGATGTCATATCCAGCTTGGGTTCCATCAGCATCCATACTTGTGACTAGCAGTTCTCCGGCCCCCCGTTTTTCAACTTCCTGTGCCCACAATAGGGCATCTAAGCCTGTATTTTCTCTGCCACCCCGCACATACACATCCCAACCTGGATTCTCCGGGTTATTTCTGCGTCTGGCATCAATAGCAACAACTATGCACTGATTACCAAAGCGATCGCTTGCCCGATTAATCAAGTCTGGTTCCCGCACTGCCGCAGAATTAATACTAACCTTATCTGCGCCCGCTCGTAACAAAGCTTTAACATTTTCTAAGGATTGAATGCCACCACCTACAGTCAATGGAATAAAGACCTGTTCAGCAGTGCGGTAGACCACATCTAAAATTGTAGCTCGGTCTTCATGAGTAGCTGTAATATCCAGAAATACTAACTCATCAGCACCGGCTTCGTTGTAAACCTTTGCCAGCTCTACCGGATCGCCTGCATCTTGGAGATTAACAAAGTTAACTCCTTTTACAACCCGTCCCGCCTTCACATCTAAGCACGGTAAGATTCTTTTAGATAACATAATAACTTTTGTACTTCTGGGTAAATGACCGGAATTTAAATTTTAAATTGGCGCGGGTATTCTCAACCGAAAATTTTCATGGGTATTGGGATTAGGAGAGAGGTAACAGGTGACAGGTTATAGGGAATAATCTGTACCCTGTAACCTTTACCCTGTACCCCATTCCCTGTAACTGTACCCTGTACCCCATTCCCTGTAACCTTTACCCTGTAACCTCTACCCTGTAAGAATTATGGCGATAATCTCCTCGAAAAAACAGCCTCCAGAACCCAATAGAGAACCAAAGCAGCGTCGAGAGTCGGCGAAAGCACCATCCACAGAAAATATTTTGAAGCCTGAAGCTGCTATTGATGAACAAGAACAACAGGAAGAAGGTATTCGGCCGCACCGATTTGCCGATTACATTGGACAAAAAGATTTAAAGGATGTGCTAGATATTGCCATTAAAGCAGCTAAGTCTCGTGGTGAGGTGCTGGATCACTTGCTGCTGTATGGGCCGCCGGGATTGGGCAAAACCACAATGGCAATGATTTTAGCATCGGAAATGGGGGTAAATTACAAAATTACCAGTGCGCCAGCCTTAGAACGTCCACGAGATATTGTTGGGCTACTGGTGAACATGAAGCCAGGGGATATCTTATTTGTGGATGAAATTCATCGCCTCTCGCGGATGACGGAAGAAATTCTCTATCCAGCAATGGAAGATTATCGCTTAGATATTACCATTGGTAAGGGTTCCAGCGCTCGGATTAGAAGTTTGCCGCTATCAAAGTTTACCTTAGTGGGTGCTACAACCCGTGTCGGTGCTTTAACTTCACCACTGCGCGATCGCTTCGGCTTAATTCAAAAACTCCGATTTTACGAAGTTGACGAACTGACTCAAATTGTACTGCGAACCGCTCAATTACTCAAAACCCCTATTACACAAGATGGTGCTACAGAAATTGCCCGTCGTTCACGCGGAACGCCACGGATTGCAAATAGGCTACTAAAACGGGTACGTGATTATGCGGAAGTAAAAATATCTGGGGAGATTAATGAAAACATCGCATCTGAAGCATTGCAACTATTCCAAGTAGATCCTTGCGGTTTAGATTGGACAGATCGCCAGATGCTAAGTGTAATAATTGAACAATTTAACGGCGGGCCAGTAGGTTTAGAAACAATGGCAGCAGCCACAGGTGAAGATACTCAAACAATTGAAGAGGTATACGAACCTTACCTCATGCAGATTGGGTATTTAACTCGAACTCATCGCGGCAGGATGGCGACTAAGGCAGCATATAAGCATTTGGGATTCACGCCGCCTAATGAACAGTTGTCATTATTGTAATTACGGGGATTGGGCATTAGGCATTGGGCATTGATACTCGTAAATGAGCCTTTGAACTCCATTCCTCTGCCCCATACTCAATGACAAATGACAAATGACAAATAGGACTTATGCAAAAACCCTCTCAAACTCTCATTCCTCCGTGAACTCTGCGCCCTCTGTGGTTCGTTTTCCGTTACCCGTGCGTAAGTCCTAACAAAGAACAAATTAGGTAAACCTAGATGATTAAGTTGATTAGTATTTTTCTCAGTCTGTTACTTGTGTTTGGCTGGGGTACACCAGTTATGGCACAATCTCAACCGCCCATTACTCAAGAACAGTTAAAACAAGGCGATGAGTGGGCAAATCAAGCGTTTATAGCGACGAATCAAGGTGACTTTGCTACGGCTGAAACTTACTGGACAAAGATTATTGAGCAATTTCCCACGAATGCGGGGGCGTGGAGTAACCGGGGAAATTCGCGGGTGAGCCAGAATAAGTTACAAGAGGCGCTGGCAGATTATAACAAAGCGATAGAACTAGCGCCAAATGTTACCGATCCATATTTGAATCGGGGTGCAGCGTTAGAAGGGATGGGAAAATGGGACGATGCGATCGCAGATTATAATCATGTCTTAGAACTCGATCCTAATGATGCGATGGCATATAACAATCGGGGAAATGCCAAAACAGGTTTAGGAAAATGGGAAGATGCGATCGCAGACTACAAAAAATCTAATGAGATAGCCCCAAATTTTGCTTTCGCCCGTGCGAACTACGCTCTCGCCCTCTATGAAACTGGTCAAAAAGAGCAAGCAATCCGCGAAATGCGAAATATCGCCCGTAAATACTCCAAGTTTGCTGATGTGCGTGCCGCCCTCACAGCTGCATATTGGGTAAATGGAGAACAAGGTGAAGCCGAAAGCAACTGGGTAGCAGCTTATGGACTTGATAGCCGCTACAAAGATATCGACTGGGTAAAAAATATCCGGCGTTGGCCTCCCAGCCTCGTGACAGCTTTGGATAAGTTCTTGAAAATCCAGTAATTTAACAGGTAAATAAAAGGGGAAGCGGAGCAATTGCTCCCACCTGATTCTGAGACTTTTTACACTAAGTTAGTCTCAAGAACTGGCTGATTTTGCTGACGCTTTCCAGTTACCACCATTGGTACACCACCGCCTGGTGCTAACAAGAAGCTTTTCCGAACCGGCAGTACTGGCTTTGTATCAGCTAGTTTTATTTGCCAATCAGATAATACAGTTGCCAATACCAGTTTCATCTCAAATAGGGCAAATGCCATCCCAATACAGCGACGATTACCACCACCAAAGGGCAAATATTCAGATGGAGTAAATTGGCGTTCTAGAAAACGATCTGGCTGAAACTGCTTGGAATTGGGGTATAAATCCTCTCGATGATGGTTCAAATAAATACAAGGAACCAATATAGTACCAGGGTCAAATTTGTAGCCTGCAATTTCTAGAGGTGATTTAACCAATCGATTTAATCCCAACATCGCCACTGGA
Source organism: Nostoc sp. PCC 9305 (assembly GCF_963920915.1). Taxonomy (NCBI): domain Bacteria; kingdom Bacillati; phylum Cyanobacteriota; class Cyanophyceae; order Nostocales; family Nostocaceae; genus Nostoc; species Nostoc sp. PCC 9305. The sequence goes on along the minus strand of NZ_CAWUDN010000021.1, from coordinate 11,020 downwards.
TACAGGCGCATTGTTTCCGAACAAACTGCATTCAAATAAGGTAATCGGAAAATGGCGTTTGGGTCTTTGTTCTCACCCAGAGTATCCAGTTCTTGCATCAGTTTTTCCCAGACTTCAGGCTGATGATGAATCCAGTACAGCGCCCATGCCAAAGAACTGGCTGTAGTTTCATGGCCTGCAACCAACAAAGTCATCAACTCATCACGTAATTCCAAATCTGTCATCGGCTCACCTGCTTCATCACGAGCCGCCATCATTAAAGACAGAATATCACTTCGAGACTCATCAGCAAGCGATCGCCTCTCTTGAATTTCAGCATAGATTAGATCGTCCATTTCCTGCCGCAAACGTAGATAACTTCCCCAAGGACTACGAGGCCCTAAATCCTGTCGTAATAATGGGAACATGAGCAGTATTGCCCGTACAATAGGTCTTTTTGGATTCAGGATCGCAATCAGGATTTCTTTGAGTTTTTCATAACGAAGTCCGTCCTTTAGACCAAATACAGCCTTCAAAATCACCTGAAAGGAGATTTCTTGCATGGATGACAAGACTGTAAAGGTTTCTCCGACTGGCCACTCGCTAGTTACTTGCTGGGTGATTTCACAGATTAAATCACCATAAGCCTGCATTCTTTCCCCATGTAGAGGAGGTGTCAGCAGTTTACGCTGGCGTTGGTGAGGTTTTCCTTCTAAGGATAGTAGAGAATTTGGCCCCAATAAAGGCGAACCTGAACCTGCCGGTGTACCAGAATCTAACTGTTTTGGATCTGTGGTAAAAATCTGCTGAATCGCTTGAGGATTGCTAATGAAGACTTGAGGAGTAAAAACTGGGCCAATTCGGAGAGTGAACATATCACCATAGCTTTTAGCACAGTCTTCCATGTATTCCAATGGGTTAGTCAGCCATTGATACGTCTGTACCCAAGGGTGAGTTTGAGGGCCGTTAGGCAGTTTATGTGCAGACATTTTTATTTATCTCCCAATAAATTGGAGCAAGATCGTTATCAGCTAGTCATTCATCCACGCATAGCTGGATTAATCTTAGAACACAGATTAAATAGATGAACTCACCAATTCTTGAATCTGCCTAGGGGTTAATTCTTGCACATTACGAAAAACTACAGCTGCTCCTGCTGCTATTAGTGTCTTACTGTATGCATCACTACGCGTTGCTGTTTCCTGGACGTGGGGCGGTAAAACCCCTACACCAATCCAAGGGCGAGAAGAATCTAAACGCCGCGCTTTCTCGACGGTATACATATCTGCTACCGTATCTCCCACATACACTACAGCTAATTTTTGCTCAATTCCATTTTCTAACTCACGAACTGTAGCGAAAAGCCCAGTGGGGTCTGGTTTTCCTGGCGCATCTTCCATCGCAATCAACACTGGAGATTCCAAGCCCAGGCGTTTTTCTAATACATAGTTAGCAGAAGCACGAGTTGCACCGCTAAAAAATCCCCAAGCAATCCCCGCTTGGGTAAGTTGTTCTAAATAGCTAGGTTGTAATAATAAAGGTTCATTACAGATATACCCAGTAAAATTATTTGAGTCTGGGCCGCGGTAACGCGATTGAAAAAAAGCAACGATCGCACTGTAATCTAGTTGCAGTTGCTCACGGCTCTGTTTTTGGGTTTCAAAGTAGCGGTAAATTAATTCCTGCGATGCTTCCCAATCGTTATTCCACACGCCTTCAGATTTCAGCTGGTCAATATCTAGTGGGGTTGGACGATATGCTTGGGTGGTAAAATATTCTACCGTATCTGCGATCGCCCGGCGATAAGAACCGCTAACATCGCGCACAACGCCATCAATATCGAAAATAGCGATCGCTTTTGCAGAAGTTGGTTGAGTCATGGAGTAAGAAGCAAAAGAGTTTTACATCATCATAAAACGTGAGATCATGACTCAGGTAAAAAATCGGGGTCGAGGGCTTGCTCTGGCGTAAAGAGAGATTTTTCTGGGAAGATAGCCAAATGCAATTCAGTTTCATCAGCAGCTAAGAGTCTAGCATTGTCATAACACAGCCCAAAAACCTCAGAGAAATAGGGTTTGAGGCTAGGACTTTCTTCTAGAGATTCTCTGAGGCGTTTGCGATGCTCCCGAATTGTTGCTCGCCAACTACCAGAGCGCTTCTCGGCTTGATATTTATACTTCAAGAGGTGCATCAGCACCACTTCCAAATTGCTTCTTAGTGCTTTCTTTTCACTCCTGCCCATTGTTTCAATTTCATCAATCAAATTCTCTAAGTCCAGTTGTGTGAAATTCTTTTGCTTGAGCAGTTCTGCTGTGGTTTGAATCCACAGGTAAAAGTCTTGCTCATACAAATCTGAACCAGATTTTGTTGGAGATTGGGGCAGTTGGGTAGTCACGTCGCTTCGCTCCGAATTCAAAATTCAAAATTCAAAATTAATAATTTCCTGTCTTTGGCGGTCATAAGCCTCTGTAGCTAGCGCCGACTACACCTTAATGCTAGCCCAATCCAATCACTGTTTGGTCATTTGATAGGGTATTGCGTTAAAATAAGCGATCGCTATCCTTGTTAAATAATGCCCGGAAATTCCCGGAGGTGTGATTGACCAAGTTTATTTTGAAAATTCTGTGGTTAGACGAGAACGTTGCTCTAGCAGTGGATCAAGTTGTAGGCAAAGGCACCAGTCCCTTGACTAAGTACTTTTTTTGGCCCAGAAATGATGCCTGGGAAGAGTTAAAAAAGGAATTAGAGTCCAAACATTGGATTACTGATCTGGATCGTGTTGAGTTGCTTAACAAAGCGACAGAAGTGATTAACTACTGGCAAGAGGAAGGCAGAAACCGTCCAATGGCAGAAGCTCAGTTGAAATTTCCAGAAGTTGCCTTTACAGGTAGCGCTTGAGATTACAAAATTAGCTATTGTCGAGTTCTACAAGCTGCCACAGTTTGATAGTCTTGTCCCGGCTGCCGCTTGCAATTAACTGTGTAACTTTGCTCACAGCAACAGCAGATACTGAGTCTATATGACCAGAGAGAGTAACAATCTCTTCTGCTGTGCTTACCCTCCAAAGTTTAACTGTTTTGTCGCAACTTGCACTTAGGAGTGTTTCGCCATCGGCAGTAAAAGCCACAGCCACCACAGACCAAGAATGGCCTACAAGTGTGCAAATTAGCTGACCAGTGTTTACCTCCCACAACTTAATAGTGTTATCATCACTACCCGTCGCCAAAATTTTCCCATCGGGACTAAAAGCGACTGTCAAAACCGCCCATGCATGACCCGAAAGGGTGCTTAACAAGCTATAGCATGGGCGGTTTTGAATTTCTCTCTGGGAACCTTCTATCTGCCACAAGCGAATTGTTCTGTCATAACTAGCGCTGGCGAAAAGCTGTCCTTGGGGACTAAATGCTACTGAATTTACCTGTAATTGGTGTCCAGTTATGGTGCAAATTTCTGTCCCAGTATTTACATCCCAGAGTTTGATTGTCTTATCCCAGCTACCACTAGCGAGAATCTGCCCATTTGGACTAAAAGCAACTGATTTTACCGCGTGTGAGTGTCCCAAGAGGGTGCAGATTTCTTTTAATGTCTCAATCTGCCACAATTTAATAGTTTTATCATCGCTAGCAGTTGCCAGAATTTGACCATCAGGATTGAAGGCAACTGATTTTACAGCCTGGGAATGTCCTGATAAGCTAGCTAGGACTTTTTTGTTATTTAAATCCCACAACTTGATGTTTTTGTCATCACTACCACTGGCTAAAGTGTGACTGTCTGGACTAATGGCAATGGTATTAACCCTACTCAACACACCAGAATCTCCACTTAGGGTATGCAAGCATCGCCAAGGAGGAGTTGGTAATTTAAAATTTTGAGTTTTACATTCCATACCCATTGCTTGCATAACTTCATCAGCCGATTGAAAGCGACGGTTAACAGCGTTGTGCAGCAGCTTGTCGAGGATTTGGGCCAAGCGTAGACTTTTTGAGTCTTGTCGCCAGACATCGCTAACTTTGGTAGTAAGATATTGTTGCCAGACCCAACAATCATTTGCAATATCAAATAAATCAAAGGGAGAAATCTGGGTAAGTAAGTAAATACAAGTTACACCCAAGCTATATAAATCACTCGCAAAAACCGCTTTTCCTCTTGTTTGTTCTGGTGCAGCATATTCTGGACTGCCGATACTGGTTTCAGATGTTAAACGATCGATTTCTGTGACGATTTTCGCAGTGCTAAAATCAACTATGAAAAAATCTCCCTTCTTGCTAATTGGGGATCTACGGATGATATTGTGGGGTTTAATATCGCGGTGGATGATGTGGCGATCGCTAATAAACTGCAAAACTGGCAACAAATCTTCTAACATCTGCCAAATCTGAGTTTCATTAAAAGCGCCTTCTTCTTCAACCACCTGAGCTAAATTAGTGCCTGCAATAAACTCCTGCACTAAAAAAAAATGCCCGTTATGCTGAAAATAATTTAATAAAGCGGGAATTTGCGGGTGCTTTCCTAATTCCTCTAGCTTGTGCGCCTTTTGCTGAAAATTTTTAAATGTTTCGTCTTCCAGCAATAATTCTTGAACGACACAAGGAATTGGCGGAAACTCACCCTCATCTACAGCGAGGAAAGTTTTGCAGAATCCTGCTTTACCAATCTGCTTAAGTAAACGATAACGTTCTTGTAAAAGCAAAATTTCCCTACCTACAAGGTGAGCAAAATACCCTGTTTTTTGCAAGGGCACAACAATGTTCATTGGTGTAAACTTAACGTGAAAGCTACTTCTAGACTTGCTTTTAGATTGCCTAGTTTCCAGTCTCCGACTGGGAATACTTGTCTTTGAGGCTCCGCCTCTCTTTACTGGCGGTAGAGCCACCAGAAGCAGCATTTCCAGCCTCCGGCTGGAAACGAGGTTTTAAAGGAGTTTCAGCTTAAGTTGACACCAAGGAACAATGTTATGCCCCTAACTCATGTTCCTGATGTTACTTATCTTCGGGAAAATTCACAACTATCGGTGGATAACCGTTTTCTGAAGTTGGTTGTGCTTTAGTAACTACTGGTTGTGGATGCAAAGGTGTTGGTGTCAATTCACCCTTACCAGTTTGATTCCATAAAATCATCGATAGTAGCCCATCCACTAAACCGTTATTGCTGCCATTGCTGCCAACTAAAACATCTGGAATCAAGCGAACATTGCGATCGCCTATAATCTGCATTAGTTGCATTGCTGTATAACCTTGTGGCCCCAGAGCTTCTACACCAGCGCGGTAGGTTTCAGCTTTGGCGTTACCTGTGGCTCGGATACCTTCAGCCTCAGCAATTGCCCGGAGTTTTGTACCCTCAGCTTCACCGTTCGCCTGCTTAATTTGGGCTTGGGCTTTGAGGTCAGCAATATGCACACTCTGCTCTGATTTCACCATTTCTTGCTGAATATCAGCCAATGCCGTTTCCCGAACAAGCTGCTGCCGTTGGGTTTGCGCCATCTGCTGGACTTCATAAGTCTTGCGTTCTTCTTCGGCAATCTTCCGGTCTGTCTGTGTCTGCATTAGTGAGGCTGGTGGCAGAATATCACCAATCAGGGTGTCGATCGCTTGTACGTCATAAGCCCGCAATGCTGTTTTAATATACTCAGCAGCCTCAGATTGTCGTTCGCTCCGAGCGGTGAGAAAGTCTAGTACAGTATAGTCTTGGGCTGAGTTGCGGAAATAATTGCCGATAGTCGGTTCTAATACATGGTCTACCAAATTTTGCATTGCACCAACGCGGGAAATTACCTTCGGAGCATCTAAAGCACCGACATGGATAATTTGCGCTACTTCCAAATCAAAGGCAAACCCATCACGCGATCGCACCGTTAAAGAAGCCAGTTTAGCATCATAACTGTGGCGTTCAGTCCGACCTGACCAGTTTAAGACGATGTTGGTCGTTGGCACGAGTTCAATCTTCATAATTCGGGAATTAATCGGGTGCTTACCAGGATATAGCGGTTCGACCCACACACCTTTGTGTCCCTGATTCACCAAATTACCGTGGGTGAAAGCTGCACCGCTGACATCTTGATGTGCCTTGCCCACGAAAGAAATTACCACACCTACATACCCAATGGGAATTTCGGTCATCGGTACTTGTTCAACCTGGACAAACCAAGGGTTCAAGTTCCAAGAACCAGAAAGTAAGGTTTGCTCTTGTAAACCTCGCCGCCCACCGCCATTAATAAATTTTTGACCATTTTGGAAGTTGTCGTGTCCGTCAATTGTGGGGCCTGCAAGTTCACCAGCAGAAATTGGTACGCCATCTAAAGTAGTAACAATGCCAACTTTGTCAGATGCCAGACTATACACCCGTAGCTGTTCTGGAGTCATGCCATGAGCGCTGGCATTTGATGCCATGATGACTTTAAACAGGGCAGTATTTATCCGGTACGTACCAGCCGTAAGAAAACCCATTTGCCGCCCTTTTTCGCCGCCTTGGGTGAGGAATTTTCGAGCATCTTGGAAGTTGTCACAACCCACGATTTTCCCCAAAATCCGCTCTGGTGGATTGGATGCGCCATCTGCTGCCACAATCAAAGCGATTTCCCCTTGGGGAACGACAATTACCGATTCTTTTTTTACAGAATATTGCCAAGGCCAATAGCCCCAATGCCAACCAGGAGCTAAAGTATCTGCCTGCAAACCAGCTTCGCCGTTGAGGGCAATCAAACTGCCAGCAGGGAGTCCACGCCCGGAAAGGGTAAATTTTCTAACTACAATGCCAACTTCCCGTTCGCCAATAACTACTAGTCCCCCGAAGAATAGGGGGACAAATATGACTAAACCGCCAACAACAAGAATAGGAACCACTACAACAGGATTGATTCCAGCAGCTTGATATTGAATCCTGCTAGTTTGTAATTGGGCAATATTAGGTTTAGTCTGATTTAGCTGGACTGATGCCGGAGTGATTTCTTGTGCAGTAGTTATTTTGACAGAAGTAGCATTGGCAGAATGAATACTACCAGAGAGCGCTAACGTTGCTACGACCGATGCTGCAAAACGAGCTACCTTATTTTGTTTACGAGTACCAAGCAAAGATGAAAGGCTTTTCATAATTTGTGCCCAAAAGGGCAACTAATTAGTTAATTTAACACTCCACCAAAGCTTGCCTCGATTTCTTAAACTTGACGTAATTTTTTTTAAAATTAATAAATAAGGAGTCAAAATTCAGAACTCAGAATACTCTATCCATACAGCAGTTTGCAACTAAATGAGGTACAGAACCAAGAATTCACAAACCAAATTATTCTTCTGCTTCCTGCCTCCTGCCTCCTGCCTTCTGCCTCCTGCCTCCTGCCTCAAAACCAGTGACTTTGTACCTCATGCAAAAGAAAACTGCTGTAAAGGGATGGAGTTTTAGCATCCGTATAGAATTTATACTGTTAGCGGTAGCGGGGCGTTTAGCCCATTCTGGCTCCTGACTCCTGAGTTCTTCTGAATAAATATTTTGTAGGTTGGAAATTGCCCAACCTACAAAGTGGAAATATAAAGTTAAATTAGACCGAACCGCCAGCAGCTTGAAACCGAGCGCGGGCGCGTTTGAAGGCTTGGGTTGCCTGAATTTGGGCTTGGCGATCGTCTGCGGAAACTTGACTTAGACGTGCTTCTGCTTGGTTGTAAGCAGTACGAGCTTCATCAAGGTTAATTTTGTCGCCACGTTCAGCGCCGTTAACCAGAATTGTCACTTCATTTTCTTCGACTTCGGCAAAGCCACCCAAAAGAGCGATCGCTTCCCAATTCTGATTTTTTGCGCCACGAACTCGCATGACACCAGTATCTAAAGCGGTCAAAAGTGGTGCGTGTCCAGTTAGGATACCTAGTTGACCAGTAGTGCTAGGCAAAACAACTTCTTCAGCTGGAGCATCCCAGACTGTTTTATCTGGGGAAATTACACGAACGGTTAATGTCATTTGTCTTTTGTCCTTCGTCCTTCGTCTTTTGTCCTTTGTCTTTTGTAATTGCCATTAGTCATTAGCAGTTGAACTAATGACTAATGACCAATACTTCTCTACGAGAGGCTGCGCCAACGGCTTCGCTCAGTACAAGTGACTAATGACTAACCTTTGATTTTTTCAGCTTTGGCGATCGCTTCGTTAATATCGCCAACCAAGTAGAAAGCCTGTTCTGGTAGAGCATCCAATTCACCAGACAGAATTTTTTGGAACCCTTTGATGGTATCTTCCAACTTCACGTACTTACCAGGAGAACCGGTGAATACTTCTGCCACAAAGAACGGCTGAGACAAGAAACGCTCAACTTTCCGGGCCCGCGCTACGATGAGACGGTCTTCTTCAGACAATTCATCTAGACCGAGAATGGCGATAATGTCTTGGAGTTCTTTATAACGTTGCAGAGTTGATTGCACCGCCCGCGCAGTATTGTAGTGTTCGTCACCGACAATATTGGGCTGGAGCATGGTGGAAGTTGAACCAAGGGGGTCAACTGCGGGATAAATTCCCTTAGCTGCCAAACCACGAGATAGTACTGTTGTACCGTCCAAGTGGGCGAAGGTGGTAGCAGGTGCGGGGTCGGTGAGGTCATCCGCTGGTACGTACACTGCTTGAATGGAGGTAATCGAACCCTCGGTAGTGGAGGTAATCCGTTCTTGCAGTTCACCTACGTCGGTTCCCAATGTGGGCTGATATCCCACCGCTGAAGGCATCCGACCTAGTAGCGCCGATACTTCCGAACCTGCTTGTACAAACCGGAAGATGTTGTCAATAAACAACAGCACATCCTGCTTGTTCACATCGCGGAAGTATTCTGCTACTGTCAATCCCGAAAGACCAACCCGCATTCTGGCTCCGGGTGGCTCGTTCATTTGACCGTAGACTAGAGCAATTTTTGATTCATTGAGGTTGTCTTTGTTGATAACCCCAGATTCAATCATTTCGTTGTAAAGGTCATTGCCTTCACGGGTGCGTTCACCCACGCCAGCAAAAACGGATACTCCACCATGCTGAGTAGCGATGTTGTTGATCAACTCCATCATGATCACGGTCTTACCAACACCAGCACCGCCGAACAGACCAATCTTACCGCCGCGTCGATAGGGAGTCAGAAGGTCAACAACTTTAATCCCAGTTTCAAACACGGAAGGTTTGGTTTCCAGGTCGGTGAATTTGGGAGCAGAGCGGTGGATGGGTAGAGTTGCCTCAGCATTTACAGGGCCCCTGTTGTCCACAGGTTCGCCAAGGACGTTGAAAATCCGACCCAAAGTGGCTTTACCAACTGGTACGCTGATGGGAGCGCCTGTATCGCTGACTTCAAAACCGCGGACTAAGCCTTCGGTAGAACTCATCGCAACAGTCCGCACCTGGTTGTCGCCCAGCAGTTGCTGTACTTCAACGGTGATGTTGATTTCCTGTCCAGCTTCGTTGGTGCCTTTGATTTTCAAGGCGTTGTAGATTTGTGGCAATTTCCCGCCGGGAAATTTAACGTCTACAACTGGGCCAATGATTTGGGTAATGTAACCAATGTTTGTTTTTTCTGCGGTTGTGACCATGCTGCGCCTAATGATTGAAGCTAGATTTCAGATAAGGTCGGAGAAGACATAAGAATAAGAAATGTCACCTTTCACTCTAGCACCGGACGGGGACATAACTCTCTTAGTAATTCCTTAAAAAGGTGTTTGGTGGCTACGGTTGTAGTCCCCATCTTGACTAGATTGACGGGATAGGCTCTAGTTTATCCCTAATCTGATTTTTCAGATGCGATCGCCCTAGTTCTCATGCTTTGTATCAAAAAATACCACTAATATAAATTACTTAGATACTTCCACTCGCAAGCAAAAAGCTAGATATTTGATATCTAAATTTGGTCTTGAAATAATGTTTTGTATTCCGTTGTGTACTTTGCGTGGTTACAGCCCATCGAAGACATCACCAACACAGCATTTGCTAAAAGTTAGTTAGCAATATATAGATGTAAACTACATTTCCAAAACTTCTGAATATCCATAAGATGAAGATAGATACAAAAACAACTTTTAGCCAAGCCGCGATGCCTGAGTTGGGCGTACCTGTGGCTTCATTCTCACACTTACACCGAGCAACAGCTTATGAATTTCTCGTCAGCACGACAATATTTTTACCAAGAGATTCAGCAGTCTGACGAGCGTATTGATTTGGCAAAGGCAGCTTTGTATATTGCACAAGAAGAATATCCCAATCTAGATGCAGAAGAATACCTCAACGCCCTTGATACAATGGCGTGGGAGCTACAAGAACGTCTGCCTGACTCACGATATCCTCTGCGGATAGTTCAAAGTATTAACCAGTATCTCTACGATGATTTAAAATTTTCTGGTAATAAAATTGACTATTACGACCCGCGCAACAGCTTTTTCAATGATGTAATAGATCGCCGATTGGGGATTCCCATTACCTTAGCGCTGGTTTACCTGGAAGTTGCTCGACGGATTGATTTTCCAATGGTGGGTATAGGGATGCCAGGACATTTCCTAATCCGCCCAGATATTCCCGATATAGAGATTTTTGTGGATGCTTTCAATGGCGGTGAAATAATATTTGCCCAAGATTGCGAGGAACGCCTATCTCAACTTTATCAGCAACCTGTAACGCTACAACCAGAATTTTTAGCTGTAGTTAGTAATCGGCAATTTTTAGCCCGGATGTTGACAAATTTAAAATTTATTTACCTTAAACAGCAAGAGTTAGAAAAAACGCTGGCAGCAGTTGAACGAATTTTGTTGCTGTTTCCTGGTTTAACTTTAGAATTGCGCGATCGCGGTTTGATCTACTATCAACTCGGTTACTATCCCCAAGCCGTAGACGATTTACAAAATTATTTAGCAAAAGTTCCCAATGCCGAGGATGCATCTGTGATTCGGCGGCTAATTACCGAATTGGGTAAAGAGAAGTAGGGGAAGAGGCAGGGGAGCAGGGGAGCAGAGGAGAAGTTGCAGTAAGTTTTTCCCCTCTGCCCCTCTGCCCAATTACGAATTACGAATTACGAATTACGAATTACGAATTACGAATTACGAATTA